>NZ_JAEILC010000063.1:0-21101 GCF_016307435.1 Pseudomonas sp. S4_EA_1b
CAAGCCCCCTCCCACAGTTGGACGTGTTCAAACAGTTCAAAAGGTGGGAGGAGACTTGCCCTCCCACAGTTAAATTCCTCTGGGTCAGAAAGGGATCACCCAACACTCAACTCAGCAACACCACCCCACCCGGCAACTCCGTGCATTTGGCCCCGTAGGCATCGCGGATCAGCAGGGCCACACCGGCCAGTTGCTGCAAGCTGAAACGCGCCTGCACGCGGCGCTGGCCGAGTTGTTTGTTGAGCAGCACCAGCATGCCCGGCCGGTAGCGGTTGATCTCATCGACCACAGTGGCCAGGGTGGCGTTGTTGAACACCAGCACCTGCTCGCGCCAGGCCACCACGGCCTGGGTGTCCACCGTCTGGGGTTCGCCCAGGCCGGCGGCGCCATAGGTGAGCTGCAGGCCGCTGTCCAGGCGCACGTTACGTCCGCCGACGTCCACCGACAACGCGCCGTCCAGGCAGGTCACGCAGACATTGTGGTCGGTGTGCCGCACATTGAAACGCGCCTGCGCCGCGCTGATCCAGCCGGCACCGGCCTGGACCTTGAGCGGCTGCGCGGCGCGGGCGATGACTTCCACTTCGCCTTCAAGCAATTCGATGCCCTGCCCGACCCGGCTGATGCGGGTCTGGGTGTTGAGTTCCAGGCTCACCCCGTCACTCAAGGCCACGTGCCGTTGCTCGCCGACGTCGGTGCGGTAATCCGCCGTCAACCCAGCCAACCCGCCGGGCACGCCGACATGCACCATAAACGCCGCCGCCGACGCCGCCAGCGCGCCGCCGAGAAACGCACGGCGCCCCATAGACCGTGGGCGCTCGGCCTGCTCGGCGGCCACGCGTAATTGCTGCCACAACCCTTTGGCCTGTTCAAATGCCTGGGCATGCGCAGGGCTCTGGGCGCACCACGCTTTGAGCGCTTTGGCATCGGCCACGGTGGCGCGGCCCGAGGTCAGCAGGACCAGCCAGTCGCGGGCTTCATCGTGCAAAGGTTCGGCAGGCGTTTGCCGGGCGGTGGGAAAGCGGAAAATATTCAAGCGCGCACATACTCACGGTTTTATCAGGGACTCAACACTAAGACGGTTTTCCGGCGCCGGGACCGAACCGCTGAATCGCTTTTCTTTCCAGGCGCTTGGCACAGTGGCCGAGGGCAGCCTTGATTTCTTTCTCGACCATGCGCGTGGAAATGCCGAAACGCTGGGAGATTTCCAGGTGCGGCGCCTCCTCCAAGCGCGCCGCGATAAGGATCTTGCGGCGCCGCGCCGGCAGCTCGTAGAGGGCCTTGACCAGGGACTGGATTTCTTTCTGGCCGCCCACCACCCGCAACGGGTCCTGGGCTTCATCGGCACTTTGCAACAGTTCTTCCACCTCGCTGCCGGTAAGCAGGCGCGCATCCGCCTGACGACGGTCGGCGGCGATATTCAAGGCCATGCGGTACAGATAAGCATTGGGTTGCGCCAGGTTGGGCGGCACTTGCATGCGGTCCACCCGCAGGTAGGTTTCGTGCAGCACGTCGTTGGCCAGGTCCTCCGAGCCCAGGCGCTTGCGCAGGCGGACTTTGAAGTCCTCATAGGAGGCCAGGAACAAGCTGACCATCGTGCTGTGCCCGGTATCTTTCATCCGCTCCAGGCTCCTTTTGCTGCTGTGCATTCCATGCGTGTTCCTGTTGTGTCGGGCATTAAAAGCAACGTTACCGGTTGGCGCAGCGAACTGGGCGCCGGGCGCTCGACCCGGGTAGCGGCCAGGCTGCGAACCAGAGCGTCATCGCGTTGTTCATCACCGGTGGAGCTGACCAGCCGGCTGTGTTCGATCAGGCCATCGCGGTTGACCCACACCTGCACCAGCGCACGAAAACTGCCGGGGCGGGTCAGGGGCGAACGGCACAGGCTGGCCTCGATGGCCTGTTGCAAGGCCGTGGCATAACTGTTGTTGATCCGCGCCGCCTGACGCGCCGCCGCGCCTTGGGTGGGCGTCGGCGGGCTGATCTCGGGGATCTGCAAGGTAAACGCATCGCTGCGTGCATAACGGGCCATCAGGCCACTCCCTGTCAGCAACATCGCCAGTGCGTCCTGCGCGGTGAAACGCCCGCGCACCGCGATGGAACGCCGGCCCCGCGTCAACTCGCGGTCCACCAGCACCGCCATGCCGGTGGCGCGGCTGTAGGCTTGCAGGGCGTGTTCCAGGTCCTGCGCCGGCAGGTTCAGTGTCAGCAGCGGCGCATCGGCCTGGGCCACGCCGCCACCGGCCAGCAGGCAAAGCAAGGCCAGGGCGCATACGGCGCGCCGCCAGGCCCTTTGTTCACCCCACGCTTTGCCTCGCTGCACGGTCGACGCGCCCTAGAAAACCGTCATCCTGAGGCCAGTTTATGAACCTGATGTTACGGTCAAAGCAAAAAAAACATCACGGTGACGTAAGGCGCGCTGCACTAGACTGGCGAGCGTGAAAGCCATTGCCCACGACCCGCCAGGAGGCCCTCGATGAAACGCTTGATGTGCATTGCCAGCCTGTTGCTGTGCGCCACACTTGCCTCACTTGCCCACGCCGCCGCCCCCCCAGCCAATGGCTGCGCCGAGGTAACGGTGGATGGGTATAAAGCGCCCGACTATGCCTGCTTGAGCCAGCAGATGGGCAACGACACACGGGCGGCCAAGGCGGCCAGCAAGAACCGTGAAGCGCAGAACATCGGGGTGGATAAACGGCCGCCGAACAAAGTGGGCCTGGCCACCCCGGCAGCGACCAGCGTGCGCATGGGCAATACCTTCGGCACCTCGGGCAAACCACAGCGGCCTTGAATTATTCGATAACTGTTTGAGCCAATCAGACCCCCTGTGGCAGGGGGTCTAGAGGGGTTGGCAGATTGAGTTTCAAGCCGCGTGGCTTTCCTTTTTCAAGCTGTCCATATCGATCACGAAGCGGTACTTCACGTCGCCCTTGAGCATGCGCTCATAGGCTTCATTGATGCCCTGGATGTCGATCATTTCCACGTCCGAGACAATCCCATGCTTGGCACAGAAGTCCAGCATGTCCTGGGTTTCCTGGATACCGCCGATCAGCGAACCGGCCAGGCTGCGGCGTTTAAAGATCAGGTTGAAGACCGTCGGCGACGGGTGCGGGCTGTCGGGGGCACCGACCAGGGTCATGGTGCCGTCGCGCTTGAGCAGGTTGAGGAACGCATCGAGGTTATGCGGCGCGGCTACGGTGTTGAGGATGAAGTCCAGGCTGTTGGCCACGGCGGCCATTTCGTCCGGGTTCTTCGACACCACCACTTGGTCGGCACCCAGGCGCAGGCCGTCTTCGCGCTTGTTCGGCGAGGTGGTGAACAAAGTCACATGGGCGCCCATGGCATGGGCAATTTTCACTGCCATATGGCCGAGGCCACCAAGGCCGACCACGCCGACTTTTTTGCCCGGCCCAACCTTCCAGTGATGCAACGGCGAATAGGTGGTGATGCCGGCGCACAGTAGCGGCGCCACGGCGGCCAGGTTGCTGGCATCGTGGGAGATGCGCAGCACGAATTTCTCCTTGACCACGATGTTGTCCGAGTACCCGCCATAGGTGTTTTCACCACCGAACACCGGGCCATTGTAGGTGCCGGTAAAGCCGTTCTCGCAGTACTGCTCCTCGCCCTCGGCGCACGATGCACAGTGCTGGCAGCTGTCGACCATGCAACCGACGCCCGCCAGGTCGCCGACTTTGAAATTCTTCACATTGGCGCCCACCGCCGTCACGCGGCCGACAATTTCGTGGCCGGGTACCGAAGGGTAAAGGGTGTTGTTCCATTCGTTGCGCGCGGTGTGCAAATCGGAGTGGCACACGCCGCAATAGAGGATGTCGATCTGAACATCGTCCGCCCCTGGCGCGCGGCGCTCGAAGGTAAAGGGCTTGAGCGAATCCTTGGAGTCCCGAGCGGCGTAGCTGTAAGTCTTGGCCATTTCGTTCACCTATGTGATCTGACGTTGGAGGTCAGTGGACTAGCATAGACGCTGAAACGTTCAACCGAGCACGCCCGTACAATTCCCCCTGCGCACCGGCGCCTAACCTCACGGCTTTCGATCATCTAGAACGCTGGAGAATGGGCATGGTTAACAAAGCAATCAGGGCAAGCCTGGCAGTCACGCTGCTGGCCGGCGCAATGATGGGCAACGCATTCGCGGCGACACCAAGCGTGGCCGTAGCGCCGCAATATGACACCAGCCACGTGTACGTCGCCCCGGCGGATGTGGATCGGTTTGCCCAGAGCTTTCTCGCCACCTTCGGCGGGAAAAGCACGCTCCAGGTGGTGGTAAACGTGTTGCCGGTGCCGAGCAGCACCACTTCGCAATTGCTGCAGACGCCGGCCGGCACCGTGTCGCTGTTCGGCTTTACCACGCCGATCCCGCACCCCTTCGGCCAGGAACGCAACGGTTATCTGGTCAAGGACATGGACGTGGCGCTCAAGGCCGCGCGGGCAAACGGCGCGGCGGTGATCGTCAGCGACTTCCCCGACCCCATCGGCCGCGACGCCGTGGTGCAGTGGCCAGGCGGTGTGAACATGCAGCTTTACTGGCACACCAAGACCCCGGACTACGCCGCGTTCCAGACCGTGCCGGAAAACCGCGTGTACCTGTCCGCCGACCGCGCCGATGAGTTCATCAAAGCCTTCCTGGGGTTTTCCCACGGCAAAGTTCTGGGTGATGACAAACACGCACCCGGCGTAGAGGTGGGCCAGGCCAACGGCACCTACCGTCGCGTGGACATCGAGTCGCCGTTCGGGCGCATGGCGGTGCTGGTCACCAACGGTCAACTGCCCTACCCGTTCGGGCATGAAACCACCGGCTATCAAGTCGCCGACCTGAGCGCCACCCTGGGCAAGGCCACCGGTTCCGGCGCGAAGGTGCTGGTGCCGACGTTCGACGGCAAAGGCCGGCGCAGCGCACTGGTTGAATTCCCGGGTGGCTACGTCGCCGAGATTCACCAACTCAACGCGGCCCAATGATTCGTCGTACGGGCTGGAGCCTGGCCGTGCTGTGGCCGCTGCTGGTCGGCAGCGTCCACGCCGACCCGCAGCCGGCGCGCCCGACGATCAAGACCAATCGCTGGCAGGAAGACTGGTCGGTACTCAAGGATCCGGCGCTGCGCACGCAGCCGCTGGACAACCTGAAGTACATACCCTTGTCCAGCGCCAACCCGTTCACCTACCTGTCGTTGGGCGCGACGCTGCGCGAACGCTTCGAGATGAACGACGCCAGCGGTTTCGGTGTGAAGAACGTGGCCCGCGATCGCTATTTGATCCAGCGCTTTCAGGTACACGCCGACCTGCACCTGAACGAACACTGGCGACTGTTCACCCAGCTTGAAGATGTGCGGGCCTACGACAAAACCACAGTGGGCGGGGCCGACCAGAACCGCGTTGACTTGCGCCTGGCGTTCGCCGAATACGTGAAGCGCTTCGACAGCGGTACCCTGAAAGCTCGCGTAGGGCGCCAGGACTTTGCCTTCGACCTGCAGCGTTTTATCTCATCGCGGGACGGGCCGAATGTGCGCCAGTCGTTCGATGCGCTGTGGGCCGACTGGGAGACGGCGGACTGGCGTTTTATCGGCCTCGCCAGCCAACCGGTGCAGTACCAGGACGGCCGGCACTTCGACGACAAGTCCAACAGCGACGCGCGCTTTCACTTACTCCGGGTGGAGCGCCTGGTGGGCGGCAAGAATGAGCTGTCGGCCTATTACGGCGTGTACGAACGCAGCTCCGCGCACTACCTGGACGCGGACGGCAACGAAACCCGCCACCTGGTCGACGCACGCCTGGGCGGCGCGGCCATGGGGTTTGACTGGGACATCGAAGGGATGCTGCAAAGCGGCGCGGTGGGCAGCAAGGATATTCGCGCCTGGGCCGGTGGCAGCCGCACTGGCTACACGTTCGACAGCCTGGCCTGGAAACCGCGCATCGGTCTGCAACTGGACATCGCCTCGGGCGACCGCAAGAGCGGTGACGGCACGCTCGGTACGTTCAACCCGCTGTTCCCCAATGGCTATTATTTTTCCCTGGCCGGCTACACCGGGTACAGCAACCTGATCCACGTCAAGCCGTCCATCACCGTCAAGCCGATCGACAAGCTCAGCGTGCAAACCGCCATCGGCTTGCTCTGGCGCCAGACCACCGAGGACGCGGTCTACACTCAGCCCAACCTGCCGGTCGCCGGCACTGCGGGCCAGGGCGAGCGTTGGACCGGGGCCTATGCACAACTGCGCACCGACTATGCCTTTACCGGCAACCTCAGCGGCGCCGTGGAGGCGGTGCATTATCAGGTCGGGCAAACCCTGCGCGACGCCGGTGGCGATGACAGCAACTACCTGGGGGTCGAACTCAAGTTCAGTTGGTGACCCTCAAGCAAGCACAGGCGTACAAGCCGCCCATTCGCTTTACCCCAATAGTGACGGTTTTCACCCACCCAGGAGTTTTCCATGAGCACATTCGTTGCCAAAGACGGTACCCAGATCTACTACAAGGATTGGGGCAGCGGTAAGCCCGTGTTGTTCAGCCATGGCTGGCCACTGGATGCCGATATGTGGGAATACCAGATGGAATACCTCAGCAGTCGCGGCTACCGCACCATCGCCTTCGACCGCCGTGGTTTCGGCCGCTCCGACCAGCCGTGGACCGGCAACGACTACAACACCTTCGCCGATGACATCGCGCAACTGATCGAACACCTGGACCTGCGCGACGTGACGCTGGTCGGTTTCTCCATGGGCGGCGGCGACGTAGCGCGCTACATCGGGCGCCACGGCAGCGCACGGGTTGCCGGCCTGGTGTTGCTGGGTGCGGTCACGCCGATTTTCGGCCAGGCTGCGGATTACCCGCAGGGCGTGCCGGCTGAAGTGTTCGACGGAATCAAGGCCGGCCTGCTCAAGGATCGCGCGCAATTTATCGCGGACTTCAACACGCCGTTCTTCGGCCTGAACAAAGGCCAGACCGTCTCCGACGGCGTGCTGTCGCAGACCCTGCAGATCGCCATGCTGGCGTCCCTCAAGTAGACCGTGGACTGCGTCAGCGCGTTCTCGCAAACCGACTTCCGCGCAGACATGGCCAAGGTCGATGTACCGACCCTGGTGATCCACGGCGACGGTGACCAGATCGTGCCGTTCGAAACCACCGGCAAGGTGGCCGCCGAGATGATCAAGGGCGCCGAGCTGAAGGTGTACAAAGACGCCCCCCACGGTTTTGCCGTGACCCACGCCCAGGCACTCAATGAAGACCTGCTGGCATTCCTGAGCCGCTGAAACACCCTCTCGTTTTGGCCGGGCTTGCCCGGCCTTTTTTTGCTCAAGAGAAACGCTGGCCCACCACCAACCGCCCAGGCCCGGCGATCAGAAGACTGGTGAAGATGATCAGCAGCAGCCAGCCGAATTGGCCCTCCAATAGCGTCCACTCCGGATGCACCACCAGCATGGCGATCACCAAAACGGCAATGATCGGCAGGCACGCCAGACGCACCAGCACCCCGGCCACGATCAGCAGCGGGCACAGCACCTCGGCGAAAATCGCCAGCCCGAGGGTCACGTGGGCACCGAGGTGGAACGGGTCTTCGATAAGCGTCAGTTGTTCCCTGTAGTGCAGCACCTTGGGCAAACCATGCACCCACAGCAGAAACAGCGCCCCGCTCACGCGCAAAAAGAGCAACCCGAAGTCCTGGTTTTTGCCGTCATTCATATATGCTTCCTGTTCGTTGGCCTTTTGGTGCCACCGATGGTGCGGGCAGATGCACACCCACGCTTGCAGCCTTGTGCTGACCTGCTCACCGTCGCGCGCTGAACCGCCGGCCGCTTGGCGCGGTCCCACCCCATACGCTCATCGCTGCAGGAACGTTCGAATGACACTCCCAAAAGAAATGACCTTGATCGAAATCACCACCCCCGGTGGCCCCGAGGTGCTGCAACCGCGTCAGGCGGCGGTGCCAGAGGCTGGCCCCGGTGAGATTCTGATTCGTGTGCACGCCGCCGGGGTCAATCGCCCCGACGCTCTGCAACGCGCCGGCAAGTACCCGATGAAACCGGGCATGAGCCCGATCCCCGGGCTGGAAGTGGCTGGGGAAGTAGTGGCGCTGGGCGACGGCGTTAGCGAATACGCCATCGGCGACAAGGTCTGTGCGCTGACCAACGGCGGCGGTTATGCGCAGTTCTGCGCGGTTCCGGCCGGCCAGGCGTTGCCGATCCCCGAAGGCATGGACTGGATCCAGGCCGCCGCCGTACCGGAAACCTTCTTCACCGTCTGGGCCAACCTGTTCGGCCTGGGCGATGCCCATACCGGCCAGCGCGTGCTGATTCACGGCGGCACCAGCGGTATCGGCACCACCGCGCTGATGCTGTGCCGCGAGTTTGGCATCCAGGCGTTCGCCACCGCCGGCAGCGCCGACAAATGCGCGGCCATCGCCAAACTCGGCGCCGAACCGATCAATTACCGCGAGCAGGACTTCGCCGATGTCATCGCCCAACAGACCGACGGCCATGGCGTAGATGTGATCCTCGACATCATGGGCGCCTCGTACCTGAACAATAACCTCAAGTCCCTGGCCATGGACGGGCACCTGGTGATGCTCGGCTTCCTCGGCGGCGGCAAAGCCCATGACGTGGATCTGCTGAGCATCCTCGCCAAACGCGCGGTGATTACCGGTTCCCTGCTGCGCGCACGCACCGGCGCGGAAAAAGCCGCCATCGCCGAGCAACTGCGCGAGTACATCTGGCCGGTCCTCACCGCCGGGCGCTGCCTGCCGATCATCGACAAGGTCTACCCCTACACCGACGCCGCCCAGGCCCATGCGCGGATGGAAGGCGGCGATCATATCGGCAAGATTGTGTTGCAGGTCGCCTGATTCAAAAACACTACAAACCAATGTGGGAGGGGGCTTGCTCCCGATAGAGGTGGGTCAGTCAATGATGCTGTGACTGTCCTATCGCTATCGGGGGCAAGCCCCCTCCCACATTGTCCGCGTGATTATCTGAGGTAGGTGGGGTAGTCGATATAGCCCGCCTCACCGCCACCGTACATCCCCTCTTCCCGCAGCGGGTTCAACGGCCAGCCATTGAACAGGCGCTGGGGCAGGTCCGGGTTGGCGATAAAAGGCCGACCGAACGCGATCAAATCCGCCAACCCCGCCTGCACCAGACGCTCGCCGCGTTCGGCGGTGTAGCGCCCGGCGTAGATGATGCGGCCGCTGAAGGTGCTGCGTACCGCTTCGCGGAAGCTGTCGGGCAGGTCCGGCGCGTTGTCCCAGTCGGCTTCGGCGATGGACACATAGGCAATCCCCGATTCTTCCAGCACCTTGATCGCTTCGATGTAGGTGTGATGGGGGTCTTCTTCTACCAGGCCGATGTACACGCGGTCCTGATCGGTGCCGCTGAACAGCGGCGAAAAACGCACGCCCAGGCGTTCCGGGCCGACCACTTTGCACACCGCTTCGACAATCTCGCGCAGGAAGCGCAGGCGGTTGTGCAGCGAGCCGCCGTATTGGTCGTCGCGGGTGTTGGAATGGGCCGAGATGAACTGGTTGACCAGGTAACCGTTGGCCGAGTGGATCTCCACGCCGTCGAAGCCGGCGTCCAGCGCATTGCGGGCCGCTTGGGCGTACTGCGCGACTAATTCTTCGATTTCCAGCGTGCTCAAGGCGCGCGGCACCGGCGGTTGCTTCAGCTCGCCGACGCCCGGGCCGGTCTGGATAAAGGCTTTGGCCTGCAAGGCCGGGAGCGCGGAGGGTGCCACCGGTGCCGCACCGTCCGGTTGTAAGGCGTTATGGGATACGCGGCCCACATGCCACAGCTGGGCAAAGATCACCCCGCCGTCGGCGTGCACCGCATCGGTGACTTTGCGCCAGCCATCGATCTGGGCCGGTGAGTAGATACCCGGCGTCCAGGCATAGCCCTGTCCGCGCGGTTCGATCTGGGTGCCTTCGCTGACCATAAAGCCGGCGCTGGCACGCTGGCGGTAATACTCGGCCATCAGCGCGGTGGGGATGTCGCCCGGTTGCGCGCTGCGCTGGCGGGTCAGGGGCGGCAGCACGACGCGGTTGTTCAAGGTGTGATGCCCGAGTTTTACCGGGGTGTTCAAGAGACTGTCAGTCATTGCGTTATTCCAAATTCGAGGCGAACAAAAGCATTGGCGACTCGTTGGAGTCGCCAATGAATACAGCGCAGGGGGGTTAACTTAAGCGGTGAGTTTCAGCAGGGCCTTGGCCACATCGGCAGAGCTGGCCGGGTTCTGGCCGGTGATCAACAGCCCGTCCTCAAGCACGAAGGACGACCAGTCGGCGCCCTTCTGGTAGTGGCCGCCGAGCTTCTTGAACTCATCTTCAATCAAGAACGGCACCACTTCGGTCAGGCCCACGGCAGCTTCTTCGGCGTTGGAGAAACCGGTGACGCGACGGCCCTTGACCAGCGGCTCGCCATTGACCGCCTTGACGTGGCGCAACGCCCCCGGTGCGTGGCAGACAAAACCGATGGGCTTGCCGGCGCGCTCGAAGGCCTCGATCAGTGCGATGGAGGTCGGCGACTCCGCCAGGTCCCACAACGGGCCGTGGCCGCCTGGGTAGAACACCGTGTCGAAATCGGCGGCGTTCACCGAATCCAGCTTGACCGTATTGGCCAGCGCCTGTTGCGCGGCCGGGTCGGCGGCGAAACGGCGGGTCTGTTCGGTTTGCGCATCCGGTGCATCGCTGACCGGGTCCAGCGGCGGCTGGCCACCGGCTGGGGATGCCAGCACCAGCTCGGCGCCGGCGTCCTTGAACACGTAATACGGCGCGGCAAACTCTTCGAGCCAGAAGCCAGTCTTGCGCCCGGTATCGCCGAGCTGGTCGTGAGAGGTCAGTACCATTAATACTTTCATTTTCCAGTGCCTCGATCGGTGTGAATGTCAGTGTGTTCGGGGCCGCCCAACAGGTGCTGGGTCAACCCGAGCGCCGCGTCGAACGGCGCCGATGTACGGGTGATTTTGCTCATGACGCTGCTGCCCAACCACAACGCATAAAGACGCTGGGCCAGGTGCTGCGGGTGCTGCGTAAAGCTGAGGGAGCCGTCGTCGATGCCACGTTGCAGCGCCACCCCTAGTAAATCGATGGTGCGCGACGTACCGCGTTGCAACGCCAGACGCATCGGCTCTGAAAGGTCTGACACCTCGGCACCGAGTTTGACGGCAAGGCATTTGCCCGCATCGGTGCAGCCGGTCTGGTTGTCGATCCAGGCTTGCCAATAACGCATCAATTTGGCGTGCTGGCTCAGCCCCGGCTGATCGAACAGTTGCTGCATGCCCAGTACGTAATGGTCGAAGTAGGTGTCGAGCAACACCACGCCGAACGCGTCCTTGGAATCGAAGTAGTGATAGAACGAGCCTTTGGGCACATCGGCGGCCTGCAGGATTTCGGTCAGCCCAACCGCGGAAAAACCCTTGCGCCCGACAATCGCTTGCGCGGTTTGCAGAATCGTCTGGCGTGCGTCTTTACTGGGGTTGCTCATGCTTCACTCCTGCCGATTAGACCAGTCGTCTAGTGCGTGGAGCCATGGTAGGAGGCAGGCCGGATGCCCACAATGTCAGATCCGCAAGGATTCCGGACATGCTATCCACGCCAGTTGCCGTTTACTCGGTACACGCCGACAATCCCCCCTCACGCGCCCCTTGGAGAATGACGATGCACAGCGTTGCGCTGATGGTCTACCCGAACTTCCAGTCCCTGAGCCTCAGCCTGGGTTCGGTGTTCGAGTGCGCGAACCTGATGCGCGGCGAGCCGGCCTATGAGTTTCACTTGGTATCGGAAAGCGGCGGCGCGGTGATGACGTCCCAGGGCTTTTCGGTGAACACCTCGCCGATTCGCCCCCAGGGCTACGACACGCTGATCGTCAGCGGTTATCTGGAATTCCGCCTGCCGGAAGCCAACCTGCTGGACATGGTCAAGGCCGCGTCCGCGCAATCACGGCGCGTGGCCTCGCTGTGCATGGGCATCTTCGTGCTGGCCGAGGCCGGCCTGCTGGCGGGCAAGCGCACCACCACCCACTGGATTCACGCGCCGGCCTTTCGCAAGCGCTACCCGGACATCCGCCTGGAAGACGACAAACTGTTTGTGGTGGACGGCCAGGTCTGGACCGGCGCCGGCATGAGCGCTGGCGTCGACATGGCCTTGGCCATGGTGGAAAACGACTTGGGCAGCGACCTCGCCCGGCGCATCGCACGCAAACTAGTGATCGCCCAGCGCCGTGGCAGCGAGCAGTCACAACTGTCGGCGCTGCTGGAACTGGACCCCAAATCCGACCGCGTGCAGTTGGCCCTGGCCTACGCCCGCGAGAACCTGACCCATGACCTCTCCGTGGAGGCATTGGCCGATGTGGCGCGGTTGAGCCCGCGCCAGTTCAGCCGAGTGTTCCGCGAGGAAACCGGGCAAACCCCGGCCAAGGCCATCGAAGCCCTGCGGGTGGAAGCCGCGCGGGCGCTGATGGAAACCAGCCGGCACCCGGTGGAAGTGGTGGCCCGCGAGACCGGTTTCGGTGATCGCGAGCGCATGCGCCAGGCGTTTCTACGGGCGTTCGGCCAGCCGCCCCAGGCGATGCAACAGGCGTTTAATGCAGCGCCGCTCGGGTAATCAAAAAGCTCAGCAGTTGCGGGTCGTCATCCAGCTCAAGCATCTGCACTGGGCGTGGCAGGTTATCCAGCACCGTGCGCCAGAACGCCTGTGACACTTCATCCTGATCATAAAAGCGCACCAGCCAATTTGTCTGGCCGCTGCAGAGCACCTGGTTGGCAATGGCGCGGCCGATGCCTTTGCGGCGGTAGCGCTTGAGAATAAACAGGTCAGCCAGCTCCAGCGCGTCGATGCCGGGCAGCTCGCTGTCTTCGATCAGCAGGAAGCCGGCGATATAGCCGTCCACCAACAGCAGGTTGGCGCTCCAACGCGGGTCTTGCCAATAGCGGGCCAAGTGTTCGTCGTGAATGTAAAAACGGCCATCGGCCTCGACATCTTCCTGCTCCCAGTCCGACGACTCGTAGGCGTAGTACTGGTAGAGATTGCGGATCAACTCGGCCTCTTCGGGGCCGGTCTGGATCAATTCCACGGTGGTTTCAGGCATAGGGCGCTCAGTCAGAAAAAAACAGGGCGCCATTGTTCACAAAACCCCGGCAGGGGCCAAGCGCGCGGCGAACCTTTCTGCTGGCTGAACGGATCGCAGTTAGCCATGGCCTCGGCCAAATTCTTGAAACATTTCGAATAGACTTCGCCGGTTCGCCACTTTTTCAAGGACACGCACTTTGACCAACGTCTGTACCGCCGGCCTGGATGTAGGCTTCGCCTCTCTGGATTACTTGCAGATTTTCATCCTGGGCGTGATCCAGGGCATTACCGAGCTGCTGCCGGTGTCCTCCACGGCCCATATGCGCGTAGTACCCGCCCTGCTCGGCTGGCAAGACCCCGGCTCGGCGTTCTCCGCCGCCATGCAGTTGGCGGCGCTGGCGGCGGTGGTCAGCTACTTCTGGCGCGATGTGCGCCAGGTGGTCAGCGGCAGCATCGGTGCAGTACGCCAGGGCGACTACGACAGCCCGTTGTTCAAGCTGGCGGTGGCGATTGTGCTGGCGACGGTGCCGATCTGCATCGCCGGATTGGCGTTGTCCTCGACCCTGAACGCCTGCAACTCGCCGCTGCGCGGACTGATGGTGATCGGGATTTCCTGTGTGGTGATGGCGGTGCTACTGGCGGCGGCCGAGCTGCGAGCCCGGCATACCCGTGAGGTCAGCCAGATGCGCCTGCGGGATGCGCTGATCGTCGGTGTCGCGCAGATTGGCGCGTTGATTCCGGGCGTATCGCGTTCCGGCTCGACCCTCACTGCGGCGCTGTTCCTCAACTTCAAACGCGAAGAAGCTGCGCGCTTTTCCTTCCTGCTGGGCCTGCCGGCCATCGCCCTGGCGGGGTTGAAGGAGCTGTGGGTGCTGCTGCACGCCGAGCTGCCTGCCCATGCCTGGCCGCATTTGCTGTTCGGGCTGGTGGTGGCCAGTGTCTCGGCCTTCTTCGCGATCTGGGGCCTGATGAAATTCCTGGAGCGGTTCTCCACCTGGCCCTTCGTGATCTACCGCGCGCTGCTGGGGGTGTTCCTGATTGTGGCCGTCAGCACCGGGCTGCTGAGTTGATATAAAACCCGTCTCAACCCGGCATAAATCTTATGTGGGAGGGGGCTTGCCCCCGATGGCGGTGGATCAGCTAAGTAGATGTCAACTGACACTCCGCTATCGGGGCAAGGGTATCTACGCAACCTTTCAGACCCTGACAAATCTCCCTGTGGCGAGCGGGCTTGTCCCGCGCTGGGCTGCGCAGCAGCCCCAGTCAAGAAGATCGCGGTGTATCAGACACTCTGTAGAGGCTGGTTTTGGGGCTGCTGCGCAGCCCAGCGCGGGACAAGCCCGCTCACCACGACAGCCCTATCCGCCGCGCTTTTAGCGTTGAGCCAACGTTGTGTAGGTACCTACGGCTATCGGGGGCAAGCCCCCTCCCACATTTATGCACCGCAAAAATCTGCAGCATTCAGCCCGAACCGACTCATCTTGTTGTACAGACCGCCCCGGGACACGTTCAGTCGCCGGGCGGTCAGGCGGATGTTGCCGCCGGTGCTTTTGAGAGCGGTGACGATGGCATGCCTTTCGTGGCTGCTCAGGTCCTGGCCCCGGTAACGGTAGGAGCGGCTTGCCCTCCTACCGTGTTGGCCTTCAGTCCAAGTCGCTCGCGTCATGGCGTTCGGGCAATTGTGCATCGCCCGAGACCCGATTCACCCGCCGCCCACGTTGCACCGCCGGCCGCGCATCAATGGCGTCCGCCCAACGCAGCACATGTTTGTATTCATGCACCGACAGAAACTCCGCTGCCTCATACAGACGACCTTTCACCAACCCGCCATACCAAGGCCAAATGGCAATATCGGCGATGGTGTATTGATCGCCGGCGATGTACTCGCTCACCGCCAGGCGCTTGTCGAGCACGTCCAGTTGACGCTTGGTTTCCATGGCGAAACGGTTGATCGGGTACTCCATCTTGCTCGGCGCATAGGCATAGAAATGCCCGAAGCCACCGCCCAGGTACGGCGCGCTGCCCATCTGCCAGAACAACCACGACAGGCATTCAGCCCGCGCCGCAGGCTCAGTGGGAAAGAACGCGCCGAATTTCTCGGCCAGGTACTGCAGGATCGCGCCGGACTCAAACACGCGAATCGGCTCAGGGCCGCTGTGGTCCATCAGCGCCGGGATCTTGGAATTGGGGTTGACCTCGACAAAGCCACTGCCGAACTGATCGCCGTCACCGATCTTGATCAGCCAGGCGTCGTATTCCGCACCGCTGTGCCCCAGGGCCAGCAACTCTTCCAGCAGGATGGTGACCTTCTGCCCATTGGGCGTGGCCAGGGAATACAACTGCAGCGGGTGCTTGCCCACCGGCAGTGCCTTGTCATGGGTCGCGCCGGCAATCGGCCGATTGATACTGGCGAAGGTGCCGCCGCTTTCGGTGTCCCAGGTCCAGACTTTAGGGGGTACGTAGTCGGTCATGCTTACGGCTCCAGAGGCATTGGCTATCAACTGAGCGCGTCAGACTAAACCAAAGACCGGGGGTGCGTCACACTCCCCTGCGCGTTATGCACGGGCACCCGCACACGCAGTGCGATCAACAATGCGGCCAGTAACATCAAAATACCCGCGCCCAGAAATACGCCGCCGATACCCGTGAAACTGAACATTGCGCCCCCGCCAGCGGCGCCCGCCGCGATTGCCGATTGCACCGACGCCACCACCATGCCACCGGCACTTTCCGCCTGATCGGGAACCGCACGGGCCACCCAGTTCGACCACGCCACTGGCACGCCACCGAAGGCCATCCCCCACAGCGCCAGCAGCATCGCTTGACCAGGCAATGACGCGGGCAGCAACACCAGGGCCAACGCCGCAACCCCCACCAATACCGGCATCAGCACCAACGTGCCGCGCGGGTTACGTACCAGCAACCCGCCGGCCAGCAGCGTACCAACGAAATTCGCCGCGCCGAACCCCAGCAACATCAGCGCCAGGCCCTGGGTCCCGACGCCCGTGGTGCTTTCCAGAAACGGTCGGATATAGGTGAACAGCGCAAAATGTGCGGTATGCACCAGCACACAGCCGAACATGCCGATGGCTATGCCCGGGCGCAACAGCACCTCCAGCACGGTGCGCAAGCGCGCCGTGCCATTGGGGGCCAGGCGTGGCAGCGTGATGAACTGGAACGCCAGGGTGACCACCCCCACAGCCGCAGCCGCGATAAATGCGCTGCGCCAGCCATACAGACCGCCAAGATAGCTGCCCAGCGGAACGGCGACGACGGTGCCCACGGCAATGCCGCTGAAGATGATCGACAGGGCGCGCGGCAGCGACGCGGCCGGCACCAGGCGCATCGCCACGGCCGCCGCCATGCTCCAGAACCCGCCGAGGGCAATACCCAGCAGGATGCGCATCAACAACAGCACCACCAGGCTGGACGAGAACGCCACCAGCAGGTTGGACGCAATCATCAGCGTGGAGAACCCCAACAGCACCAGGCGCCGGTCGATGCCGCGCGTCAGGCCGGGCACCAGTAACCCGGCGAACAAAGCCACCACCGCCGTGACCGTGACCGCTTGGCCGGCCAATGCTTCCGACACGCCCAAATCCAGGGCCATCGGCGTCAGCAGGCTGGCCGGCAGGTATTCGGCCGTGAGCAGGCCGAACACCCCCATCGCCAGGGAAAACACCGCCATCCAGGCCGGAGTGCTCGGTTCAACCCCGCAATTGACAGGGGCGTGGGACACACAATCATTCATCACAAGACATCCTCAGGCTTTAGCGAGACGATCAGTCTAGGTATCACCATCTGGATGATCTATGATTCAAACCCTTAACTTTTTGACCGAAACCCCGATGCCAACCGACACCGCGTTCACGCTGTCTTCCGAACTGATCAACGAACTGCTGCGCAGCATGCGCCTGCGCGGCGTGCAATACCGGCGCATCCAGGCCGGGCCGGTGTTCGGTATCGGCTTTGCGGCTAAACCGGGTCACGCGTATTTCCATTTCCTGGCCGCCGGCTGCGCGACCTTGCGAATGGAGGACAGCAGCCTCTTTGAACTGTCGGCGGGTAATGCGGTGTTTATCGCCCACGGTGGCGCGCATGCGCTGCTATCCCAACCGGATGCCCCCGTGCAGGACATCGCCAGCTTCGACGCAGCATCGCTGGGCGATACCGTGTGTGCCGTCAACGCCTCGCCCGATGAGCCTGCCAATTCCCTGCTGTTCAGCGCCTGCATGGAGTTCGAACTCGACAGCATCCAGGGCCTGGGCAACCTGATGCCGGCCTTGATGCTGATCGACGCCGGCGGCCAGCGTTACCCCGGCCTGATGCCGATCCTGGCAGTGATGGAGCGCGAAGTTTCCAGCGCCCGCATCGGCTATGCCGGCATCCTGGCGCGTCTGGCCGATGTGGTGGCAGCGATGATCGTGCGCGGTTGGGTCGAATGTGCGTGCGCCAATGCGTCGGGCCTGGCAGCCGCCTTGCGCGACAACCGCCTGGCGGGCGCCCTGCTCGCCCTGCACCAGCAACCGGGCCGCGACTGGAGCGTGGCCGAGCTGGCGGCACACTGTCATACCTCGCGCTCGGTGTTCGCGGACCGTTTCCAAGCCACCCTGGGGGTGCCACCGCTGCGTTACGTAACCGAACTGCGCATGCGCCTGGCCAGTCAATGGTTGACCCTGGAACGCCTGCCCATCGAAGAGGTGGCGTACCGCCTGGGGTATACCTCACAGGCCGCTTTCAGTCGCGCCTACAAACGCTTCACCGGGCAACCGCCGGGGGCCAGCCGCCAAGGTTTCAGAAGCCCGGCATAAGACATGCCTCGTCGACCGACTGAGCCATGCAAGCATTGCGCGGGGCGACCGAGGAACCTTAATCTCCAAACCCATCACCCTGACAGCAATGGAGGCTTCATGAAACTGATCGGTATGCTCGACTCGCCCTACGTACGCCGCGTCGCCATTTCTCTGGATCTGTACGGGGTGGATTTTGTACATGAGCCCTTGTCCGTGTTCCGCACCTTCGACGAATTTGCGCAGATCAATCCGGTGGTCAAGGCCCCGACCCTGGTGCTGGACGATGGCACGGTGTTGATGGACTCCAGCCTGATCCTGGAGTACCTCGAAACCCTGGCTCCGGCTGACAGGAAGTTGTTGCCCCAGCAGCCTGGCGCACTTGCCCGCGACCTGCACATCCTTGGCTTGGCCCTGGCAGCTTGTGAGAAAAGCGTGCAGATCGTTTACGAGCACAACTTGCGCCCGGCCGAGAAGCTGCACGCGCCGTGGCTCGAACGCGTCAGCGGGCAGTTGCTCGCGGCCTATGGGTTGCTGGACAAACAGTTGGGCGACAGCGAAGCGCTGACCCAGGCGTCGATTACAGCCGCCGTTGCCTGGTCGTTCAGTCAGTTCACGGTGGCCTCGGTGGTCCAGGCCGATGCGTTTCCCAACCTGCAACGGCATGCCGAGCGGCTGGAGCAGCATCCGGCGTTCAAGCGTTACCCGATCGCCTAAGCGCCGCAGTTCAAATGTGAGAAGGGGCTGGCCCCCGATGGCAGTGGGTCAGTCACTGATGCATTAGCTGACCCACCCTCATCGGGGGCAAGCCCCCTCCCACATTGATCTGGGTTGTTTGAACTGCAGTGTTCGGCTCAGACCCAGCCGCCATCAACGATAAAGTTCTGCGCCGAACACATCGCCGACGCGTCGGAGGCCAGGAATAGCGCCATATTGGCGATATGTTCCGGCAGTACGCTGCCGGGCAGGCACTGGCTGCGCGCGATCAGGTCCTTGGCGGCGTCATCGACCCACATGGCCAGCTGTTTTTCGGTCATCACCCAGCCCGGCACCAGAGTGTTGACGCGGATGCGGTCCGGGCCCAGCTCGCGGGCCAGGGCACGGGTCATGCCGTGGGCGGCAGCTTTGCTGGCGGCGTACACCGGGTAGCCGGCGGAGGCCATCATCCAACCCACCGAACCCAGGTTGATAATCGAGCCGCTGCCGGCATTTTTCATCATTGGCACCACAGCCTTGGCCGCAAAAAACGCATGCTTGAGGTTGACCGCGATAAGCCGGTCGAAGGTGTCCGAGTCAACTTCTTCCAGGGTGTGACGCACATCGTTGGCGGCGTTGTTGACCAACACGGTGATCGGGCCGAGGGACTGTTCGAAGCGCCCGATGGCGGCCTTGTAGGCGATCTCGTCGGTGATGTCGCAGCAGACAAACTCCACCGCGTCCCCGCGTGAACTCAACAGCGCCGCCAGGCGTTCGCCCTGGCTTTGCGCGCGATCCACAAAACCAACCTTGGCGCCCTGGGCGGCAAACGCGCGAACCATGAATTCGCCGATCCCGGAGGCGCCCCCAGACACCAATACAGTCTTGCCCTTGAGGTCGGGGTAAACGGCGTGCTCAGTACTCATACAGTGATGCCTCGCTTAATTAGTCTTATTTTATTTTACGAAACGACGGTTAAAGGCTATAAATTCGCTGTCATAACGACAAAATATCGCTATTAGTAGAACTATTCCACTCAAAACAACAAAAGGAAGTTCGATCATGAAGCACCCTCGATACCTGCTCTCCGGCCTGGCGCTGTCGATGCTGATCGCCAGCGGCGGCGTTCAGGCGGCCGGCTTGTCCAGCGAGCACAAACCCTTCGGTAAAACCAACGACGGCACGCCGGTCGAACAGTACATCCTGCGCAACAGCCACGGCATGCAAGCCACAGTGATCACCTACGGCGGCGTGCTGCAGTCGCTCAAAGTGCCGGACAAGCATGGCAAGGTCGACGACGTGGTGCTGGGCTTCGACGACGTGCAAGGCTATCAGAGCGGTACCGCGTTTTTCGGCGCCACCATCGGACGCTTCGGCAATCGCTTGGCCGGCGGTGCTTTCGAACTGGACGGCAAGCGCTACCAAGTGCCCCTCAACGACGGCCCCAACTCGCTGCATGGCGGCGCCCAGGGCTTCGACAAGCAGGTGTGGAAAGCCGAGCCGGTCAAGGACAAAGATTCGGTCGGCGTGAAGCTGAGTTACCTGTCCAAGGACGGTGAGATGGGCTTCCCCGGCAACCTGACCACCGAGGTCACCTACCGCCTTAACGACAAGAACGAACTGCACATCGACTACAAAGCCAGCACCGACAGACCGACGGTGCTCAACCTCACCAACCACAGCTACTTCAACCTCGCGGGCGCGGGCAACGGCGATATCCTCAAGCAGGTCGCGACCTTGCACGCCAGCCACTACACCCCGGTGAATGCTACGTTGATTCCGACCGGTGAACTGGCGCCGGTCAAGGGCACGCCGATGGATTTCCTCAAGCCGACGCCTATCGGTCAGCACATCAAAGAAGACCATCCGCAGCTCAAGTTTGCCGAGCCGAAACAAGGCGGCTTTGACTTCAACTGGGCCCTGGACACCCAAGGCGACGTCAAGCAACTGGCTGCCGAAATCCACGACCCCGAATCCGGTCGGCGCTTGCAGCTGTACACCAGCGAACCGGGCGTGCAGTTCTACACCAGCAACTTCCTCGACGGTTCGGTGAAGGGCAAAGCCGGCAAGACGTACCTGCACTGGAGTGGGTTTACCCTGGAGACCCAACACTTTCCCGATGCGCCGAACCAGCCCAAGTTTGCCTCGACCCGCTTGAACCCTGGGCAGACCTACACCCAACATACGGTGTTCAAGTTCAGCGCTGATTAACACCGCTTTACTGTGGCAGGGCTTGCCCCCGATTGCGGAGTGTCAGTCTGCATTTTTGCTTCTGATATACCGCTATCGGGGGCAAGCCCCCTCCCACCTTTTGATTTCACATGACCAAGGCTCAGCGTTGTTTCATGGGCTCGATCACCGCTGCCAGCACCAGCATCGATCCCCCTCCCAGCTTTTGATTTCACATGACCAGGGCTCATCGCTGTTTCATGGGCTCGATCACCGCTGTCAGCAACAACATCGAACAGCCTTACTGTGGGAGGGGGCTTGCCCCCGATTGCGGAGTGTCAGTTTGCATTTTTGTTTCTGATCTACCGCTATCGGGGGCAAGC
>NZ_JAEILC010000064.1:0-4886 GCF_016307435.1 Pseudomonas sp. S4_EA_1b
AATCCGCCTCCTACTCGATTTCGATGAGATTGCGCCAGCAGTCAGCTCAGCCAGGCCGTCTTGATCAAGCTGATGAGCACCTTGGCATTGGCTGCCATGTGCAGGGCTACTGGCAGAAGGAGGCCTCCACTGGCAATTCGCGCCAGGCCGAGTACCACGCCCACGAAGAAGATAGCCACGAAGCTTGAGGTGTTTTCGTAGTTGAAGTGGGTGACAGAGAAAATGCCGGCGGATGCAAAAATCGCCAGCATGGCAGCTCTGGTGCTTCTCTCCATGTTTGGAGCCCGGAGCAGGAATCCGCGAAAGATCAGTTCCTCCATCAAGGGGGCCAGTATCACGCTCCCTATGAAGACCGGTAGGAGCATACCTGTCGAAACAAAAACCTGATCTCGCGCCATGGATGTCTCGGCTCCCTCGCCAAGAGTGCTCTTGAGGGCGACGCCCAAATAGTCGATCACTACCAGGGCTAGAACGCCCACCAAGAAGTGATTGCTCTTGAACGTGCCAAGGCGTGGCATCCCTCCCAATGTGCGCTCCAGCGCAAGCCAGGCGCCAACTGCGGCCATCAACGTCAAAGACTGCGAGGTGATCTGAAGCATGCGGATGCTCCAGTCGCTGAACATGCCCACTAAGAAATGGGAGATCAGGTTGAAGAACCACAGCAGAGATAGCCCAGTGAGGACCACGATCACATGGAAGCTGATGCTGTCCCTTTGGACATTGGCGGTGGAGAGCATGACGGTCCTTGAGGTTTGCGAAGGGTGGGCGTCGTTGGCCGCGATTGTTCGGCTTGAGCCAACGTTCTCAAGCGTCACATGTGGCCGTCAAACTGCAAGGGCCTACATAGGAGCGGGCGCCGCCCTCTGCGGCTATTCGACTGCTCTGGATCGACGTTGAATGTCCTTCACTATTTCGAGGCGAGGGTCATCGACCCTCTGCAGCTGGGCAAGTGCCACCATGGAGAACCGGACGGTTATTCTCCAGGGGCTGTCGCTTACCTCGAACTGTTCAATGATCTGGAAACGGCCGGAAACGACGCCAGTGTCGAGGTGCAGCTGTTCTTGGGAGAGGCTTGCCACCACGTCTATCAATGCTTCGAACTCTTCTTCAGAGCCTGGGAAAAGTACGTACGTGTTCATCGCCTTGATCGGCTCCAAGAAATAGCGGCCGAAGCCGCTAAAGGTCGGATCATACAGTGCTGAGTGGGAGAGGGTCCGTCATCGCTGGTCGGATTTTAGTGACCTCGCAACGTCACTCTGTCGATCGGACAGCCTCTCTAACAATTGTTCCGACAGGCAGGCTAAATGTCCGCTTGGCCGCTTGAATGCGAGGCTTATCATCGCAAGTATCCAGCACTCCAGGATAAGCAGATGAGTAACGCTGCAGAACCTGTTCTCGCTCCTCAGGAGTCAACCAGCAAGCCAACAATTGAGTGTCCCAGTCACTCATGCAGTAGCTGGTGAGATCCTGGCGCTCAATCTCAGCGAAGAACTCGGTCTCGGCCGACGTCTCCCCGCTTGGGGTGTAGAGCCAGAGCTGTCCATGTTGAAGTCCTTCCAGCTTTCCTTCAATTCCAATGAGTGCATCAAGCCCTTGGCCACGAACACCAGGGGTGAGCCCTCCCGCAAACCAGTAGCTCTCCGTTTCGCTACTTTCCTCTTTGCCCTTGGCTACCTTGGCATCAAGCGAAAGGGTTCCGTGGCTGGTGCCCCAGCTGTACGGTGAAACGTTGGGCCTCAGCGGATCCGCAGCGGCTTCCAGGGCAAATTTCTTCGTCCACAGGCTCAGATTCAGGCTTGAACCAATCATCCGACGATCTGCCACGTGAACCAATCGGCTCACCTGATGATTGGGGTGTGCGTAGCGGGAAAGTTCTTTCCGTTTAAAGTCTAAATAGAAATTTAGATTCTATTGGACGTCATAGGACACCAAACCCCTTAAAGAACGCCACTTTAAGGGGTTTTTCTTTTCCAGCAAGATCTATCAAGACTCTATACGATCCGCGATGTTACCGGGTACGCTACCGGGTACAGCTCTGATAGCATCATAAAAATACCGGGTACAGATAGAGAGATGTAGCCATGCCGCTTACCGACACCGAGTGCCGTACTGCTAAGCCAAAGGAAAAGCCCTACAAACTAACAGACGGAAATGGGCTCTATCTGGAGGTGAAGCCCAACGGAGTAAAGGCGTGGCGCTATCGATTCGAACTGAGCGACGGCAGCGCTAGGAAAGAAAGTGTGTTCGCCATCGGGGAATATGTGGTTGCCCCCAAGGGCGAAACGCCCGAGCAGTCCGAGGAGCGCCGAAGAGGACGTCGTTTTACCCTTTCAGAAGCCCGTGATGAGCGCATAAAGGCGCGATCATTGGTTGTACAAGGCATCAACCCCGTGCACCACCGCCAACAAGAGCGGGTGAAACGCGAGCATGAGAGAACAATCACGTTTGAAGCGGTCGCTAAAGAGTGGCTGTCGCTGAAGGAATGGGAGGAGATCACCAAATCTAGACGACTCAATATGCTGAAACGCGTCGTCTTTCCGAAAATCGGAAATCTGCCGATAAAAGCCATCACCCCCGCCCACATCCTTGAAGTGCTCAAAGGAGCAGCACAGGACAATGGCCCATCTGTAGCTGCCGAAGCCAAACGAACCATGTCCGGCGTATTCGAGCTGGCAATCTCAACGCTACGTGCCAACAGTGATCCCGTACACCCAGTCCGAAAAGCACTGCCTGCCAATAAGACACAACACAAACGACCACTCTCTACGGATGAAATTGGCCAGCTACTGCGAGATGTCGAATCCCACGGCGGACGCCATGAAACCTTCTGCGCTTTCCGACTCATGTGGCTAACTTTGTGCCGACCAAGTGAAGCGGTGGAGGCTCAATGGTCTGAATTCGACCTAGACAAGGCCCTATGGCGCATCCCTGCCGAACGAATGAAAAAGCGAAAGGAGCACACTATCCCACTCCCAAGGCAGGCGGTGGAGATGCTGCAGGCTCTTCAAGGTATCACCGGCAAATACAGCCATGTGTTCCCACACCGAGACGAGCGCACTCGCCCGATGGTCTCAGCCTCATTCCGCCAGATGCTCAACACACTAGGCTGGGGTGGTAAGTACAGTCCACATGCCACGCGGACGACAGGAAGCACCAGACTTAATGAAATGGGTTTCTCCGCAGACTGGATCGAGAGACAGCTCGCACATACTGAGCAGAACGCAGTCAGACGCACCTACAACCATGCCGAGTATCTGAATGACCGGGCCGAGATGATGCAGCAATGGGCAGACATGCTGGACTCTTGGAAGACAAACAACACCACATCAGTAAACGCAACCGCCCGCTGACAGCGTGGTGGAGCGAGTACATCCAAGAAGCATCTACTGGCAACCTGTCGGTCTCAGCCGCCAGTGACAACCAGGACAGAAAAGACGTCTCGATACGCTAACGCCCAATAACCCAGTTTGTTTCAAGATTGGCGCCACGGTCGCCGCCCAGAACACTTGCATATAGTCCCACCTGACCTACTCCCCAACTTTCATTCCCCATGACGCCCGTTCAGCGCTGAGCTGACCGGGCGTTTTTGTATCTGCAAGGTAAACACCATGAAAGCACGCTCTATTAACAGCGCCCAGAAGCACCGCCCCGCTCTGCGCCTGGTCAGCACCAAAGAACTACCGCGCAGGGACTGGCTGGCCGTTCGGAAGCGAGGTATCGGCAGTTCGGATGCCGCCGCTGCGGTCGGCCTGAATCCCTACAAATCACAACTGGAACTCTGGCTGGAGAAAACCGGACGCGATGCCGGGCTGCCAAAAACCGATCCCCAAGACGAGGAAAGCCCTGCCTATTGGGGCAACGTGCTGGAGCCCATCGTGGCCTGGCATTACAGCAAGCGTAGCCGCACGGCTGCAGTATTTCCGGGCCATCTCCAGCGACCGGCTGGCGTGCCTCCCCTTAGAACTACGCCTGCGCGGTAAATCCACCCGGCAAAGCCATGGCACGCCGATCTTCTACGTCGATATCACCGTGCTCAGCGGCATGGCGGTGGAGGAGACCTTGCAGGCTGCCCGCCAACTGGAGGAGAGCCGCCAAGCCGCCGGCTTCGATCAGGCTGCACTGCTGGACGCGGCTGCCCGGCAAGGGTTCGGTAACGGCGCTTTCGAGGAAGACACCGAAGAATGTGGCAGCGTCGTTGAGAGTTCTACCGAAACAATCATGCCCAAAGATCAACCAGAAGACTCCGCTACACGCCCCTCTCTTGCCGAAAAACTGGAATCCCAGGCCAGGCGCAGCGCCCCGCTGTCCACCGTCCAATAATCATTGGATAGCAGGTCGCTTGCGCCTTGCTGTCCGAAGGAGTGCATGCAAATGAAATTTCAGAAAATCAAAGCTGGCGAAGACGCTGGCAGCTACATCGTTCACTCACCTGTTACCGAAACTGAAATTCTACGCTTGGCCTTACAGCTAGCAGCCCGACGGATGTCCAAAGGAAAGCCGTTAACTGATCCATTACAAGTAGCTGAACACCTACAAATGCTTTTACAGGATTATGAGCATGAAGTCTTTGCACTACTAATGCTCGATACAAGACACCGCGTAATCGCTTTTGAGGAGGTGTTCCGCGGCACGTTGGATAACGCCCGCATCTACCCCCGTGAAGTGGTAAAGATGGCGCTCAGCCACAATAGTTCCGCTGTCATACTGGTCCACAACCACCCATCGGGTGACCCGACTCCAAGCTCCGAAGATCGCTTGATTACTCAAACACTAAAAGCCGCACTTGACCTAATTGGCACCCGTACATTGGACCATATCGTTGTTGGCAATGAAGGCTAGGCGGTTGCAGGAGCTGAGTGCAACACGGGGCGGTTTCAGGAGCTGAG
>NZ_JAEILC010000065.1:0-1112 GCF_016307435.1 Pseudomonas sp. S4_EA_1b
GGCGGTTTCAGGAGCTGAGTGCAACACGGTTATTGAATTGAAGCTGGAGCATCATGCCGCATAGCCATGGCTTCTTGCATCACCTCGCTCATGACTTCAATCGGGCATTTGAAGTCGAAGCGCTTGCGCGGGCGCATATTCAATTGCAGTGCAATGGCATCCAGCTCTTCCTGGCTGTGTACCGACAGGTCTGTGCCCTTGGGCAGGTACTGGCGGATCAAGCCATTGATGTTTTCGTTGCTGCCGCGCTGCCAAGGACTGTGCGGGTCGCAGAAGTAGATCGCCACCCCGGTCTTCTGGGTGATCTCGGCGTGCCGCGCCATCTCCCGCCCCTGGTCGTAGGTCATGCTCTTGCGCATCGCCAGCGGCATGCGATTGAGCGCCGCGCTGAAACCTTCCATCGCCGAGGTCGCCGTCGCGTCGTTCATCTTCACCAGGATCAGGTAGCCACTGGTGCGCTCTACCAAGGTGCCTACGGACGAGGCGTTGGCCTTGCCCTTGATCAGGTCGCCTTCCCAATGGCCCGGCATCAGTCGGTCTTCGATCTCCGGCGGGCGCACGTGGATACTGACCATCTCGGGGATCTGGCCGCGCCGATCTACACCGCCAGAGCGCGGCCGGCGGGCCGTCTTGCCTTGGCGCAGGCAGATGATCAGCTCCTTGCGCAGTTCGCCGACCGGCAGGGCATAGATCGCGTTGTAGATCGTCTCGCGACAGACGTAGGCATCTCTAAGGCTGGAAATGTTCATGCTGCGCAGCTTGCCGGCAATCTGCTCGGGAGACAAACGCTCACGCAGCATGTGGACCACCAACTCGAAGCGCTCACTGCCCGGCAGCAGCTTGCGCTTGGGCCGGCAGGCTTGGCGCCGAATCCTCATCTGTTGTTGGGCGCTACGGGCCGCGTAAGCACCAATGCCGTCTTGATTGCGTCTCAGCTCGCGGCTGATGGTCGAGGGCGATCGGTTGATCAGGCGAGCAATCCCGCGCAGGCTGAAACCTTGGGCTTGACCGAGTTGAATGGCGGCGCGCTCTTCGACGCTGAGTTCGGAATAGGACATGGGGCAACACCGTACCGGAAAGGTCAGGTGTTGCACTCAGTTTTTGCGGCCGCC
>NZ_JAEILC010000066.1:0-64846 GCF_016307435.1 Pseudomonas sp. S4_EA_1b
GGGGCTTGCCCCCGATAGGGACTTCCAGTAGTTGAAGGCCACGCTGACTCACTACAATCTTAGGCAAGCCTTTTCATCACTTAATCTGATTTATGAGATAAATATCTCAACCAACTGAATTTAAACCAAAAAAAACGGCGCTCACGGGGCGCCGTTTTTTTGTTCGCAGCGAACGCCTTACTCAGTAGTAGGCGTTTTCTTTCTGCGTATGGTCGGTCACGTCACGCACACCCTTGAGCTCCGGGATACGCTCCAGCAAGGTGCGCTCGATGCCTTCCTTCAAGGTTACGTCGGCCTGGCCGCAGCCTTGGCAGCCGCCGCCGAACTTCAACACAGCGATGCCATCTTCGACCACGTCGATCAGGCTCACCTGACCGCCGTGGCTGGCCAGTCCTGGGTTGATCTCGGTTTGCAAGTAGTAGTTGATACGCTCGTTCACCGGGCTGTCGGCGTTGACGTTCGGCACCTTGGCGTTCGGCGCCTTAATGGTCAACTGGCCGCCCATACGGTCGGTGGCGTAGTCCACCACCGCGTCGTCGAGAAACGCTTCGCTGAAGCTATCGATGTATGCGGTGAAGCTTTTCAGCCCCAGGGCAGTGTCTTCAGGTTTCTCTTCACCGGGCTTGCAGTAGGCAATGCAAGTCTCGGCGTATTGGGTGCCGGGCTGGGTGATAAAGACGCGGATGCCGATGCCTGGGGTGTTCTGCTTGGACAGCAGGTCGGCCAGGTAATCGTGGGCGGCGTCGGTAATGGTTATGGCAGTCATGGAAACTCCTCACAGGCTTGCCGGCAGTTTACGCCAAATCATTACAGAGTTACAAAGTCCCAGTATTTTTGTCGGAAAAGCCGGTCACGCAGGTCAGAGGTTTTGATAACGATTCATGTCCAGCACGCCCTCTTCCAGTGGAGTGGTCTCGTGGAGGTAGCGCGACAGGTCGTGAAAATACGCCCAGAACTGCGGATGGCTGCGACGCACGCCCCAGCGATCGACGATCTTCTCAAAGCTCTCGGCGTCCTGGGCCTGCTCCATGCGGGAGACGAACTCCGGCACGTCTCCGGCGGGAATATTGAACATAAAGTTCGGGTAGCTGCTCATCACCCCAGGGTAGACCGTCAGCGTGTCCAGCCCCGGCTGGTAGCGGTACGCCTCCCCTAGCAGGAACGCCACGTTACTGTGGGCACGGTTGCGCAACAGGCTGTAGACCTCACGTTTGCCGCTTGGGGTTTCCACGCGCAGCATCGTGGCTTCGGGCAATTGATTGATCACTTTGAGCCCAGCCGCCGGACGCGACGCAAGGCGGCTGAGGGCCTGGTCGACGTCCTGCAGCGCCGGATCGATGCCCTCACGCGAGCAGTACGCACCGGTACAACGGTTGATCGGGTCGGGGCTGACGTTCAAGTCGCCGTAGCGGGCGAGCAACTGCTGGGCGAAATCGCGTTTCGGGTCCTTCTTAGCCAGGTGCAGGCCAGTGGGCTTATCGTCGTCGATGGCTTCGTAGTCCAGCCACAGCTTGAGCTTCCCGCTGTTCTGGTACCAGTCGTCGAGGTAGTCCTCGCGAGAGTCCGCCGGCATCAAGCGTAGGAAGTTCTGCTCGGCGCCATTGCGGATCAGGTCGAAATACAGGCGAGTCTGGGCCTGGTGCGAGACATTGCCGAACACATCGAAATTGACCACCAACTGGTAATAGGTGCGCTCCAGCAGCGGGTAATCGAACAGCCACATCGTCTGCGGCACCTCGCCGATCAGGCCCTTATTGACCGACGCACTGTCGAAGTGACGGAAGATGCTCAACAGCGCATTGTCATTGCCGGCCCACAGGGTCGACCAACTGGGCGCCGGCAGGTCTGCGTAGCTATCGCGGCGCAGGGCTTCGTACTGGTTGCGTTTGTCGCGGTATTTGAGCCACAGGCTAAGCACGCTGCCCACGTCATCGTTCTGCCCCGGCATCGCCAGCAACGGTGTGGCTTGGCCGCGATAGCGCGCATCGGTGATGTACAGGTCATGGTCCGGGGCCTGGAACAAGGCCCAGAAGTTGTCGCGGATCACGTCCGTGGCGATCTGCCCACGGCACACCGGCCCGCGAATAAAGGTACGCACGAAGTATTCGGCGTTATCCAGCATGAACTGATAGCGCGCCTGGGCCGGAATCGCCTCGAAGGTTTCGAACGGGTTGGCACGCCGCCCTGGGCCGTAGCCCGGTAACGCGCTGACCTGCCAGTCGCTGCCATAGAACAAGGCTTTGATCCGCGCCATTTTCTGCGCACTGAGCGGATAGGTGATGTGGGTTTTATGCACGATCACGCCCTGGATCGGCCACAAACGGTAGTAAATCCGCGTGCCCGGGTCGTCGTTGGGGCGACGGGTGTTGATCAGGTCAATCGGTTGGCCGCTGGGCGTGCGCGAGCGCACCCACTGAAAGAAATGCCCCGGCTCACCGCCCTCGAAGTACAGATGGGCGATAAACAGGTGCTCGAACAGCCAGCGCGCCACCAGGCTTTCGCGGGCGCCGGGGGCGTTGAGCAGATTTTCCCATTGCAGCACCTGCGCCGCTTCGCGGGCACTGGGTGCCACGCCTTGCTCGTCGATGGGCGCCCCGGAGGCCAGCCAGCGTTGCAGTGTCTGGTATTGCTGGTCGGTCAGCCCGGTGACCGCCAGCGGCATGCCTTCATTGGGATGGGCGCCGGCATAGGCGTCGAACTCCCCCGGCAAGGGGCACATGTTTTCACGATTGAGGCCCAGCACAATGTCGTCGGGCAGCTTGCCATTAGGCTGCAAGGGCGTACGACGATGTCCCAGCTCCAGCATGCGCGCCATCAAGGCAGCCTGACTGCCCTGGGCATCGAGCACCGAACTGAACCCTTCGCGCTGCCAGGCGGCTTTGCCGAAGGCGTCATAGAACAGGCGGGTCGGCTTGGTTGCCTGGCTGCGTTCGCCATCGTAGACCGGTACTTTGCTCGCGCCCCGCGCCGCACCTTCGCCACTGCCCAGGTTCAACTGGCAGGCGGAGTCGTAGCACGCATGGCAGGCCACGCACTTCTCGGTGAAAATCGGTTGGATATCGCGGGTGTAGGAGATTGCCGGAACGGGACTCTGGGCGTGGACGGTGCTGGCGAGCAAGGCCAATGCGGCGCAGACGAGTGAACGAAGTAACATGGATCGGTCCCGATTCAAGGGGTACGCTGAAAAATTGCCGGTGATTCTACCGGGCCATGCCTGCTGGCAACATGAACGATATTCATGCAAAACCCAGGCATGCTCCAAATCCGCACAGGTTTGCTATGATCCACGCCCTCCGTAATGCCTGACCAGAGTAGTCCCATGTCCGATCGTAGCGCTCGTCTGCAAGCTCTTCACCACGCCCTCAAGGAACGCATCCTGATCCTCGACGGCGGCATGGGCACGATGATCCAGAGCTATAAACTGGAAGAACACGACTACCGTGGCAAACGTTTCGCCGACTGGCCCAGCGACGTCAAGGGCAACAACGACTTGCTGGTGATCACCCGCCCCGACGTGATCGGCGGGATCGAAAAGGCTTATCTGGATGCCGGCGCCGACATCCTCGAAACCAATACCTTCAATGCCACGCGGATTTCCATGGCCGACTACGGCATGGAAGAACTGGCCTATGAGCTGAACGTCGAAGGCGCACGCCTGGCGCGCAAGATTGCCGATGCCAAGACCGCCGAGAACCCGGACAAGCCGCGTTTTGTCGCCGGCGTACTCGGCCCGACCAGCCGCACGTGCTCGCTGTCGCCCGACGTGAACAACCCCGGCTACCGCAACGTAACCTTCGATGAACTGGTGGAGAACTACACCGAGGCCACCAAGGGCTTGATCGAAGGCGGCGCCGACCTGATCCTGATCGAAACCATCTTCGACACCCTCAACGCCAAAGCCGCGATCTTCGCGGTGCAAGGGGTGTTCGAGGAACTGGGCCTTGAGCTGCCGATCATGATCTCCGGCACCATCACCGACGCTTCCGGCCGAACCCTGTCGGGCCAGACCACCGAAGCGTTCTGGAACTCGGTAGCCCACGCCAAGCCGATTTCCGTGGGCCTGAACTGCGCCCTCGGGGCCAGCGAACTGCGCCCGTACCTGGAAGAGTTGTCCAACAAGGCCAACACCCATGTGTCCGCGCACCCCAACGCCGGCCTGCCCAACGAATTCGGCGAGTACGACGAGTTGCCGGCGCAGACCGCCAAGGTCATCGAAGAATTCGCCCAGAGCGGCTTTCTCAATATCGTCGGCGGTTGCTGCGGCACCACGCCGGGCCATATCGAAGCCATCGCCAAGGCCGTGGCCGGTTATGCGCCGCGCGTGATCCCGGACATTCCCAAGGCCTGCCGCCTGTCGGGGCTGGAGCCGTTCACCATCGATCGCAACTCGCTGTTCGTCAACGTCGGCGAACGCACCAACATCACCGGTTCCGCCAAGTTCGCCCGGCTGATCCGTGAGGACAACTACACCGAAGCCCTGGAAGTCGCCCTGCAGCAGGTGGAAGCCGGCGCCCAGGTGATCGACATCAACATGGACGAGGGCATGCTCGATTCGAAGAAGGCCATGGTGACCTTCCTCAATCTGATTGCCGGCGAGCCGGACATTTCCCGCGTCCCGATCATGATCGACTCCTCCAAGTGGGAAGTGATCGAGGCCGGCCTCAAGTGCATCCAGGGCAAGGGCATCGTCAACTCCATCAGCATGAAGGAAGGCGTCGAGCAGTTCATCCACCACGCCAAACTGTGCAAGCGCTACGGCGCGGCGGTGGTGGTGATGGCGTTCGACGAGGCCGGCCAGGCCGACACCGAAGCGCGCAAGAAAGAAATCTGCAAACGCTCCTACGACATTCTGGTCAATGAAGTGGGTTTCCCGCCGGAAGACATCATCTTCGACCCGAACATCTTTGCGGTCGCCACCGGTATCGAGGAGCACAACAACTACGCGGTCGACTTTATCAACGCCTGCGCCTACATCCGCGATGAGTTGCCGTATGCGCTGAGTTCCGGCGGTGTGTCCAACGTGTCGTTTTCGTTCCGCGGCAACAACCCGGTGCGCGAGGCGATCCACTCGGTGTTCCTGCTGCATGCGATCCGCAATGGCTTGACCATGGGCATCGTCAACGCCGGCCAGTTGGAGATCTACGATCAGATCCCCGCCGAGCTGCGCGACGCGGTGGAAGACGTGGTCCTTAACCGCACCCCGGACGGCACCGACGCCCTCCTTGCCATTGCCGACAAATACAAGGGCGACGGGAGCGTCAAGGAAGCCGAGACCGAAGAATGGCGCGGCTGGGACGTCAACAAGCGTCTGGAGCATGCGCTGGTCAAGGGCATCACCACCCATATCGTCGAAGACACCGAGGAATCGCGGCTGTCGTTCGCGCGCCCGATCGAAGTGATCGAGGGCCCGCTGATGTCCGGCATGAACATCGTCGGCGACCTGTTCGGCGCCGGCAAAATGTTCCTGCCCCAGGTGGTGAAATCCGCCCGGGTGATGAAACAGGCCGTGGCCCACTTGATCCCCTTTATCGAGCTGGAAAAAGGCGATAAGCCGGAAGCCAAGGGCAAAATCCTGATGGCTACCGTCAAAGGCGACGTGCACGACATCGGCAAGAACATTGTCGGTGTGGTATTGGGTTGCAACGGCTATGACATCGTCGACCTGGGTGTGATGGTGCCGGCGGAGAAAATCCTGCAAGTGGCCAAGGAACAGAAGTGCGACATCATCGGGCTGTCGGGGCTGATCACGCCGTCCCTGGACGAGATGGTGCATGTGGCGCGCGAAATGCAGCGTCAGGACTTCCACCTGCCGCTGATGATCGGCGGCGCCACCACCTCCAAGGCACACACGGCGGTGAAGATCGAACCCAAGTACAGCAACGATGCAGTGATCTATGTGACCGACGCCTCTCGCGCGGTGGGCGTGGCTACGCAACTGCTGTCCAAGGAATTGAAGGCTGGTTTTGTCGAGAAAACCCGCCAGGACTACATCGAAGTGCGCGAACGCACCTCCAACCGCAGTGCGCGCACCGAGCGCCTGAGCTACGCGGCCGCCATCGCCAAGAAGCCGCAGTTCGACTGGGCCAACTACACCCCAGTGACGCCGACTTTCACTGGCGCCAAGGTCCTGGACAATATCGACCTGAGGGTGCTGGCCGAATACATCGACTGGACGCCGTTCTTTATTTCCTGGGACCTGGCGGGCAAATTCCCGCGCATCCTCACCGATGAAGTGGTGGGCGAAGCGGCAACCGCGCTGTACGCCGATGCCCAGGCCATGCTCGATAAGTTGATCAACGAAAAACTCATCAGCGCCCGTGCGGTGCTCGGTTTCTGGCCGGCCAACCAGGTCGACGAGGATGACCTGGAGGTCTACGGCGACGATGGCCAGCCCCTCGCCAAGCTGCATCATCTGCGCCAACAGATCATCAAGACCGACGGCAAGCCGAACTTCTCCCTGGCCGACTTCGTCGCCCCCAAGAGCAGCGGCGTGACCGACTACATCGGTGGCTTTATCACTACCGCTGGCATCGGCGCCGAAGAAGTGGCCAAGGCGTACCAGGACGCAGGCGACGACTACAACTCAATCATGGTCAAAGCCCTCGCCGACCGCTTGGCCGAAGCCTGCGCCGAGTGGCTGCACCAGCAGGTGCGCAAGGAGCACTGGGGTTACGCCAAGGATGAACAACTGGACAACGAGGCGCTGATCAAAGAGCAGTACAGCGGCATCCGCCCTGCCCCCGGCTACCCTGCGTGCCCGGACCACACCGAGAAAGCCCAACTGTTCCAACTGTTGGACCCCGAAGCCCGCGAAATGCACGCCGGGCGCAGCGGTGTGTTCCTTACCGAGCACTATGCGATGTTCCCGGCAGCGGCCGTCAGCGGCTGGTATTTCGCCCATCCCCAGGCGCAATACTTTGCCGTGGGCAAGATCGATAAAGACCAAGTCGCCAGCTATACCGCACGCAAGGGCCAGGATCTGACCGTGACCGAACGCTGGCTGGCGCCGAACCTGGGCTACGACAGCTAAACCTGGCGTGCTTTCAAATTTGGCCGATTGTCTATGCTGTCCCTCACACACTGAGTGTCGAGGGACCTATGGACGAGCACAAACCGCCGACCTTCTGGCAAATGCTGCACAGCGTGGTGGCCGCCGCTTTTGGCGTACAAAGCGGCAAGAACCGCGCCCGTGACTTCACCCACGGCAAGCCCAGCCACTTTGTGGTTCTGGGCATCCTGTTCACGGTGGTATTTGCGTTGACCCTGTTCGGTATCGTCAAGCTGGTGCTGCACCTGGCCGGTGTTTAACGCAGCAGCCACTGCAGGCTGAACGGGTAACGGTAGGACGCCGGTTTGCCCTGGGCGGACAGCGCACGGAAATCCACCGCAGGCAAAGGCCGCAGCAAGCGTTGCGCCTGCTGCGCATCGATCAACTGAAACAGTGCTTTCTGGCGCTCAAGCCCGCCGTGGGCGCGGATGTCGACGCCGCTGGCATCGTCATGGATCAGCACCATCGCCCATCCACCCAGGGTGAAATGCCCGGCCACCAGCGTGCTCAGTCGCCCGTCCAGGCGCGCCCGAAGGATTTGCGGTGAGCTATTGACAGCGCTGAACAGCACATCCTTGCCTGGTGTTCGTCCGCTGTTCTGAAGGGCGCGCATGGCGCCCAAAGCCATCTCGTCGTTAGCCGACCACACCAAGGCCGTGCGCGGATAACGCTTGAACAACTGCGTAGCTTGCTCAAACGCACGTTCGCGGCTCCACTCCCCGTAGACCAGCTGACGCAGGCGCACTTCGGGATGTTCGGCCAGCGCGCGGTGCAGGCCTTGCTCGCGCAACTGTGCGGCCGGGGTGTGCTGGGCGCCGGAGAAGGCCAGCAGATCGAGGGTATGTCCCGGCGCGACGGGGCCGTGCTGGCGCAGCAAGTCGATGAGCATCAAGTAGCCGGCGGTATCGTCTTCGGCTACCAGGGTGCCGATCTCATCGACATCGGTCTGAGCCTCCAGCCATTGTGCTTGACTGGCGGTCAGCGCGTTATTCACCAGCAGCAGCTTGACCCCACTGCCCTGGGCCATACGCATGATCTGCGGGGCGACGTACTGCTCGTTGACCAGCACTAGATAATCCGGGCGCTTGTCGCCTTGCAGTGCCTCACGGGCCTGCACGAGGGTGTTCTGGATTTCGCGCTCGGCATAACGCACGCGCAACTCCAGGCCGAGATCCTTGGCGGCGGCCTGCATGAATTGCGCGTAATCGACCCAGAAGGTTTCCGTCGACTTGCCAGGGTTGAGGAACACCACGGACGTGGCTTGAGCCGTCGCCGCATACGCAGAACCCAGCAAATACACACACGCCAGCAAAACCTTCAACATGGTGATTTGAGCCTTGAAAATAAGCCGCCTAGGATAAAGGCGATGCGCCCGACAATCGAGGCTCAATCAACAGGGTTTATTGGTGGCTGACCCAGAATACCGCAGTGCCCACCACCAGGATGATCAGGAACAGAATGGCCCAGGCATCCACGGTGCTGTCGGGTTTACGGGCTTTTGTAGGATTGCTCATCGCATCGCCTCTTGTCGGTTTTATAGGTGATTGCATTAAGACTCGACGACAGTAAAGTCGATGATTGCCCGCATGACAAATATGGATATCGTGATAACCCGTCTCATTAGTCATTTTGGTTATGTGCATATACTCAAACATCACTTTTGCGCATAAACGCAAACTGGTATCGTGCGCCGGCTCCGTTGGGAGTGCGCGGCCGTGCGCGCAGATTTGCCGAGAACAGGACCTATATGTACGTATACGACGAATACGATCAGCGCATCATCGAGGACCGCGTCAAGCAGTTCCGTGATCAGACCCGACGCTATCTGGCAGGTGAACTGAGCGAAGAAGAGTTCCGCCCTCTGCGCCTGCAAAATGGCCTTTATGTTCAGCGCTTTGCGCCGATGCTCCGCGTGGCCGTGCCTTACGGCCAACTGACCTCGCGCCAGACCCGCATGATGGCCAAGATTGCCCGCGACTACGACAAAGGCTACGCCCACATCAGTACCCGCCAGAACGTTCAGTTCAACTGGCCGGCCCTGGAAGATGTGCCGGACATCCTGGCGGAACTGGCCACCGTGCAGATGCACGCGATTCAGACCAGCGGTAACTGCCTGCGCAACGTCACTACTGACCAGTTCGCCGGGGTAGCCGCCGATGAGCTGATCGACCCGCGCCCCTGGTGTGAAATCATTCGCCAGTGGACCACCTTCCACCCCGAATTCGCCTACCTGCCGCGCAAGTTCAAGATCGCCGTCAATGGCTCGACCTCGGACCGTGCCGCCATCGAAGTTCACGATATCGGCCTGGAGCCGGTGTACAACGCCGCTGGCGAGCTGGGTTTCCGCGTACTGGTGGGTGGCGGACTGGGCCGTACCCCGGTCGTCGGCGCGTTTATCAACGAGTTCCTGCCGTGGCGGGACCTGTTGAGCTACCTGGACGCCATCCTGCGCGTCTACAACCGCTACGGCCGTCGCGACAACAAGTACAAGGCCCGGATCAAGATCCTGGTCAAGGCGCTGACCCCTGAGGTGTTCGCCCAAAAGGTCGACGCCGAGATGGAACACCTGCGCGGCGGCCAGACCACCTTGACCGACGCCGAAGTGCACCGCGTCGCCAAACATTTCGTCGACCCCGAGTACAAGGCCCTGAGCAATCAGGACGCCGAACTCGCCGCCCTCGACCAGCAGCATCCTCGCTTCGCCCGCTGGCGTACCCGCAACACCCTGGCGCACAAGAAGCCAGGCTATGTGGCCGTGACCCTGTCGCTCAAGCCGACCGGCGTGGCCCCAGGCGACATCACCGACAAACAGCTGGACGCCGTTGCCGACCTGGCCGAGCGCTACAGCTTCGGCCAGCTGCGCACCTCCCACGAGCAGAACATCATCCTGGCGGACGTTGAGCAGAGCCAATTGTTCACCCTGTGGGGCGAGCTACGCGAGAGCGGTTTCGCCACGCCGAACATCGGCCTGCTGACTGACATCATCTGCTGCCCGGGCGGGGATTTCTGCTCCCTGGCCAACGCCAAGTCGATCCCAATCGCCGAATCGATCCAGCGCCGTTTCGACGACCTGGACTACCTGTTCGACATCGGTGAGCTTGACCTGAACATCTCCGGCTGTATGAACGCCTGTGGTCACCACCACGTCGGCCATATCGGCATCCTGGGCGTGGACAAGAAAGGCGAAGAATTCTACCAAGTGTCCCTGGGTGGCAGCGCCAGCCGCGATGCGAGCCTGGGCAAGATCCTTGGCCCGTCTTTCGCCCAGGAAGCCATGCCTGACGTGATCGGCAAACTGATCGACGTATACATCGAACAGCGCACCGAAGATGAGCGTTTCATCGACACCTATCAGCGTATCGGCATCGACCTGTTCAAGGAGCGCGTCTATGCAGCGAATCATTAAGAACAACGAAGTCGTCGACGAAACCTGGCACCTGCTGCCCAAGGACGCGAGCTTCGACGGCATTTCCAACTGCGACGACCTGATCGTGCCATTGGCGCTGTGGCGCGAACACGGCCACGCCCTCAAGGCTCGCGACGGCGGCCTGGGCGTATGGCTGGACGCCGATGAAGAAGCCGAAGAGATCGGCGCGGACGTGCAACACTTCCAGGTCATCGCCCTGAATTTCCCGGCCTTCACCGATGGCCGCAACTACTCCAACGCCCGCCTGCTGCGTGACCGCTACGGTTACAAGGGCGAACTGCGAGCGATTGGCGATGTACTGCGCGATCAGCTGTTCTACCTGCACCGTTGCGGCTTCGATGCCTTCGCCTTGCGCGCCGACAAAGACCCGTACGAAGCGCTGGAAAGCCTCAAGGACTTCTCGGTGACCTACCAGGCCGCCACTGACGAGCCGCTGCCGCTGTTCCGTCGCCGCTGAGTTGGCGCACATGAAAAAGCCCTGGCATGCCAGGGCTTTTTTATCGGTTGAGGTTGATCGACGCCAGCACCTGCTTCTGCCCCATCGAACACGGCACGCCTTCCGGCTGCGCCCGTACCGCTTCGATCACCCCCAACAACTGCGTCTTGCTGTGGGCCAAATGGGCCTGCATCTCTTCGATCTGTTGCACCTTGCGTTCCAGCGCCTCGATCAACTCTTCGCGCTTGTGTTCCCCCGGCGCCGGCATCAGTGCCTTGAGCTCCTGCAAGGTAAACCCGGCCTGTTGCGCGCTCTGAATCAACTGCAAGGTCTGTAAGGCTTCCGGTGCATAGCGCCGATAGCCGTTGGCCTGACGCCCGACCTGGCTGATCAGCCCTTCGGCTTCGTAAAAACGAATGCGCGACGCGGCTAATCCACTCTGTTTTGCCAGTTCTCCGATATTCATTGCGATGCCTGCTTGACATTAAAGTTAACTTTAAGCTTAGCCTGAGGCCTCCCCCGCTCAGGAGTCAACCCATGTCACCGTTTGAACCCTTGCACCTGCCCAACGGCCAAATCATCGCCAACCGCATCGCCAAAGCCGCGATGGAAGAAAACATGGCCGATCTCAACCAAGCACCCTCCCGTGCGCTCAAGCAACTGTACAAAGCCTGGGCGGACGGCGAGCCGGGCCTGTTGCTGACCGGCAACGTGATGATTGATCGCCGCGCCATGACCGGCCCTGGCGGCGTCGCGCTGGAAAACGAAGAACACCTGGACAGCTTCCGCGAGTGGGCCGATGTGGCACGGGCCAAGGGCGTGCATTTCTGGGTTCAACTCAGCCACCCGGGCCGCCAGACCATGGCCAACCTCGGCCAGCAAGCCCTGGCGCCGTCGGCCATCGCGATGGACTTGGGCAGTTTCTCGAAGATGTTCGCCACCCCTCGGGCCATGACCGAGGAGGATATCCAGGACGTGATCCAGCGCTTCGCCACCAGCGCGCGCCTGGCTGAGAAAGCCGGGTTCAGCGGCGTGCAGATCCACGGCGCACACGGTTACCTGATCAGCCAATTTCTCTCGCCTCTGAGCAACCACCGCACCGACCGCTGGGGTGGCTCCCTGGAAAACCGCGCACGCCTGCTGCTGGAAGTGATCCACGCCGTGCGCGCCAGTGTCAGCCCGTCGTTCTGCGTGGCAGTCAAGCTCAACTCGGCGGACTTCCAGCGCGGCGGCTTCGATGCGGCGGATGCGCGGGGCGTGGTGGAGATGCTCAACCCCTTGCCCATCGACTTGCTCGAATTGTCCGGCGGCAGCTATGAAGCGCCGGCCATGCAGGGTGAAGCGCGGGATGGGCGTACCCTGGCGCGCGAAGCGTACTTCCTGGAATTTGCCAAGGAACTGGCAAGCATCGCCACCATGCCGTTGATGGTGACCGGCGGCATTCGTCGCCTGCCCATCGTGCAGCAAGTGCTGGACAGCGGCATCGCCATGGCGGGCATCGCCACCGCGCTGACCCTGGAGCCGCAGCTGCTCAAGCACTGGCGCGAAGGCCGCGACCCCAACCCGCAACTCAAACCGATCCAGTGGCAGCGCAAGCCGCTTGCCGCCCTCGCCACCCTGGCCGTGGTACGCGACCAGATGCGCCGCCTGAGCCGCGGCCACCAGCCCAAGCCCAAGGTTGCACCGTGCCTGGCGCTGGTGCGTGATCAGTGGTTTATCGCTCGGCGCACTCGGCAGTACCGCGCAAGCATGACGCAATCTTCACATTAAAGGCGGAGCATTCGCCGTGATCGAACTGTCCCCTATTGATCAGCAGCTTTTAACCTCACTGACGATTGGAGTTCTTCATGGCGAAAATCAACCTGGCCCAGCAATTGGCGACCACCCTGGAACAGGCGGGCATCAAGCGCATCTGGGGTTTGACCGGTGACAGCCTCAATGGGCTGACCGACGCCTTGCGCAGCATGGACAGCATTGAGTGGATGCACGTACGTCACGAAGAAGTGGCCGCGTTCGCTGCGGGCGCCGAAGCGGCCGCCACCGGAGAGCTGACCGTATGCGCCGGCAGTTGCGGGCCGGGCAACCTGCATTTGATTAACGGTCTGTTCGACTGCCATCGCAACCACGTACCGGTGCTGGCGATTGCCGCGCAGATCCCATCGTCCGAGATCGGCCTGAATTACTTCCAGGAAACCCATCCCCAAGAGCTGTTCAAGGAATGCAGCCACTTTATCGAGCTGGTCAGCAACCCTGAGCAGATGCCCCAGGTGCTGCACCGCGCCATGCGTTCGGCGATTCTCAATCGCGGCGTGGCGGTGGTGGTGATTCCGGGGGATGTGTCGCTGCTGGAAGTCGAGGACAAGCTCAAACCCTGGCCCGCCCTGCACGCGCCGCGCACCTTGCCGGCGGAGCAGGACCTGCAACGCCTGGTGGAGATCCTGCAAAGCAGCCAGAAAGTCACCCTGCTGTGCGGCAGCGGCTGCGCCGGCGCCCATGACCAAGTCGTCGCCCTGGCCGACACCCTCGGTGCGCCGGTGGTGCATGCGTTGCGCGGCAAGGAGCATGTGGAGTGGGACAACCCGTTCGACGTGGGCATGACCGGCCTGATCGGCTTCAGCTCCGGCTACCACGCCATGCTCGACTGCGACACGCTGATCATGCTCGGCACCGACTTCCCCTATCGCCAGTTCTACCCCACTGACGCTACGATCATCCAGATCGACCGCGACCCCCAGGCCCTCGGCCGACGCGCCACCCTGGACTTGGGCATCGCCGCCGACGTCAGCGAGACCCTGGACGCCCTGCTGCCGCACCTGACCCGCAAAACCGACCGCAGCTTTCTCGACACGTCGTTGAAGCACTATGCAAAAGCCCGCCAGGGTCTGGACGATCTGGCGCAGCCGTCCAAAGCCAATCGGCCGATTCATCCGCAGTACGTCGCACGCCTGCTCAGCGAACTGGCGGACGACGATGCCATCTTCACCGCTGACGTCGGTTCGCCCACCGTGTGGGCCGCGCGTTACCTGAAGATGAACGGCAAGCGCCGCCTGATCGGCTCGTTCAACCACGGCTCAATGGCCAATGCCATGCCCCAGGCCATCGGCGCACAGGCAGCGTTCCCTGGACGCCAAGTGATCTCAATGTCCGGCGACGGTGGCTTTGCCATGTTGATGGGGGATTTCATTTCACTGGCGCAATTGAAGCTGCCGGTCAAAGTCATCGTGTTCGATAACGCGTCGCTGGGGTTTGTCGCCATGGAGATGAAGGCCGCCGGTTACCTGGAGGCCGGCACCGATCTCAAAAACCCGGACTTTGCCGCCATGTCCAATGCCATGGGCATTCTCGGTATTCGCGTGGAGCAATCCGAAGACCTGGAGCCGGCGTTGCGCCGTGCCCTGGCCCATGATGGCCCGGTGCTGGTGGATGTGGTCACCGCGACCCAGGAACTGGTGATGCCGCCCAGCATCAAGCTGGAACAGGCCAAAGGGTTCAGCCTGTACATGCTCAAGGCGGTGATGAGCGGGCGTGGCGATGAGGTGATCGAGTTGGCGCGCACCAACTGGCTACGATAAGCCGTATCTGTAGGGGCGTGTGGGAGCAATCCCCCACACCCCTCAGGCGCGTAATTCAGCCCCGCTGTTTTTCTACCCACTGGCCGTAGGCATCGATAAACGCCTGCAAGAATGGCTTGGTCTTTTCCGACACCTTGCCGCTGTCGTCAAACACGCTGCCCGCGCCGCCCAGGTAGGCTTCCGGCTGCTGCATGCACCACACATCCAGGAACACCAACGACTGGCGCAAATGGTGGTTGGCGCCAAACCCGCCAATCGCCCCCGGCGACACACTGATAATCGCCCCTGGCTTGCCGCTCCAGGCGCTTTTACCGTAAGGGCGCGAACCCACGTCAATCGCGTTCTTCAACGGCGCCGGCACTGAGCGGTTGTATTCGGGGGTCACGAACAGCACCGCGTCGGATGAACTCACCTGCTGACGGAAAGTGCTGTAGGCTGCCGGCGGTGAAGCACCATCGATGTCCTCGTTGTAGAGCGGCAGATCGCCGATTTCCACGATGTTCAACTTCAGATTGGCAGGGGCCAGTTCGGCCAACGCCAACGCGACTTTGCGGTTGATGGAGTCTTTTCTCAAGCTGCCAACCAGGACGGCAATCGTGTAGACCTTGCTCATTGAGGTTTCCCGACGTCTGACTAAAGGAGCTTGTAGTTATAGAGTCTTCGCCGCGCGTTCACCAGCAGGTTTTGCAGTGTTTCTAGAGGTTTGTATGGCGCCACGCAGCGTAGGAAGCTTCTGATAAAGCCTACGAATAGTATTTTTTTCTTATAGGTAAACTACCCCGCTCGCTGACGGTCTACACAAACGTAAATCGAGTGTTTATCTCCAGAGGTTCTAAACAGATGGCAGCAGTACTTGTCGGACAGTTCCATGCCAGAGATGCAGAAGGACGCGTGTATTCGGTGCATGAGTTCCAGGAATCCAACCCGGCCCAAGGCGACCTGGCTGGCTCGGCGCCTACCACCACCTACAAGCTGGCCATTGGCGATCGTGTAGAAAAACTGGAAGGCGACGAATTCAAACTGATTCAATCGGGGACGATTCTGGTCCGCGAGTCGCAAACCACCCTCGCTTCTTAAGATCGCGCCGTTTCTGCCTGCTCAGTCCTGGCCATTGATGGCATTGACTGGGCTGGGCGATCACGGTCGGCGGATCTCCGTCACTTCGGCATCAGCCTCACCCTCGACCTGTTTGAGCGTGACCATCAATTGCCCTCGCTCCCCTTCGACCGCATACAGTGATCGCGTGTAACCCGGCGCGCCATAAGCCGGATACGCCTGCACCTGACGCACCAGGGCAATGCCCAGCACCGCCCCCACCTGCTCGCTCACCTGCTCCTGGGAACGGATAAAGGTTTCCAGCGCCAGACTCTGCGGCAAGGGTTCGTCGTGACTACTCAAGAGATAAGCAGCCGTGCACCCCACGGTCAGAAGCACCAGGAGTTGCTTGGCCGTTACCCCAAAAAAGCGCGAGGGGATTGGCATGTGAGACCCGACCTGTTTTTGTTGTAAGTGCCGTTGGCGGCTTTGGTCATCGATGTTCGGACGCGCCATTCTAGTGGGGTCATGGCCGAAAGCCATAGGTGTGAGCGACCCGCGCAGTCTTTTTTGCGCATCGAGGCCCGCGCCATTGAAACCCCACGGCGCTGCACATAGACTCCGGCGATGCGTTTACGTCATATCGAAGTGATTCAGGCCATTTTGCAGACCGGACACCTCGGCACGGCCGCCGAGTGGTTGCAACTCCCCGTGGGCGATGTGGACGCAACGCTCAAGGATGCCGAGCATCAACTGGGCTTCATGTTGTTTGCCAGCGTGCGCGGGCGCCTACAGGCCACGCGCGAAACCCTGGAGTTGCAAGCCGACATCGCCTTGCTCTACGAAGCCCTGGAGCCGGTGCAACGCCTGGCCAGCCGCCTCAAACTCCATCACGCACCCACCCTGCGCGCCCTGTGCACTCCGCCCCTGGCCAATCAACTACTGCCGCAAAGCATTGCCGCATTGCGCCGGCGTTTTCAGGACACGCCGTGCAATCTGTCCAGCCAGCCGACGCGGGAGATCGTCAAAAGCCTGTTGCTGCGCGAGGCCGAAGTCGGCCTGAGCCTGCACGACCCCGAGCACCCGCAGATCCAATGCAATGTGCTGGCCCAAGGCAAGCTGCAACTGCTCGCGCCCCATGGCTGGCTCAAGCCCAAGCAGAAGTACATCGCCCTGCAGGAACTGGCCGGCCAGTCAATGATTGGCCTTGAAGGGCAAGACCCGCTCAGTCGTCTGCTGGACGCCAAGCTGCAAGCCCTGCGCCCGTTGCCCGTGGTGCAGACGCGGGTCCAGACCTATCAGATGATGCGCAGCATGGTAGAGGCGGGTGAAGGCTTGGCGATCGTCGACCCCTTCACCGCATACGGCGCTCGGGAGGCCGGACTGGATGCCTGCCCGGTGTCGCCGCCGATCATGGTCAGTCTGTATGCGCTGACGCTCAAGGACGCCACGCCCTCCCCGGCCTTGAATGCGTTGCTGGAGATCGTCACGCACAAGGCGCAAGCCCTGCTGGGCTGACTAAGCCTTGTCGACTTCGCTTTTGAACAGCCGATACCAGAAAATCGCCACTTCGCGGGTCTGCGGGTCGATGCCGCGATAGCGCAGGTGGTCGATCCCGCCCATCACATAGCCGCAGCGCTCATACAGGCGGCACGCGCCGAGGTTGTTGTTCTGGGTTTCCAGCACCATGCCCGGCAGGCTTTTCTTGCGGCTCCAGAACTGCGCCACATCCAGGAGCGCCTTGGCCACCCCGTGCCGGCGTGCTTGCAGCGCCACCGCCAGCTCGTCGACATGGGCAAAGCCGTTCCAATTGGTGCTGACGACGATGTGCCCCACCGGCTCGTCATCCAGGTAGGCCATAAAGATGGCGCTGTCGGGGGCGTTGCGGAAACTGGCGAACTCCTCCGGGTCGATGCCATAGCACTTGCGGTACGGCAGGATACGCTCCACCGGCCATTGATCGACCCGCTTACCCATCTGCGGCACGCCATAGCCACTGACTTCGAAGCTGAAATCATTGCCCCAGACATAAGCGTCAAAGCCTGCATCGGCGACCCGCACACTGAGCCCTGGATACTTCGGGTTCGTTACAGCTTGCATAGACATCCTTAACCTTTGATGCAATCGACGGTGTAACAACGACCACTGCCGCCGTCTTCGTGTTGTAACCCGTGAACATCCGCGACAAACCCAGGGAAACTGCTATCGAACGTGCGGGCAATTGCCAGGTAGTCGATGATCGACCGGGTGGACTCGGTAAAGCGTTCGCCCGGCATGATCAATGGGATGCCCGGCGGGTACGGCACCAGCATCACCGCTGCGACGCGCCCTGGCAAGGCATCGATGGAAACGGCCTCGACTTCGCCCCGGACCAACTGGTCGTAGGCGTCGGCTGGTTTCATGGCGATCTCCGGCAACACCGTGTACATGCGCTTGAGATGCTTGGCCGTGGCGTTGCTGCGGTAGCAACTGTGCAATTGGTTGCAGAGGTCGCGCAACCCCAGCCCCTGATAACGCACCGGCCCCTGGGCAAATACCGAGGGCAGACAACTGGCCAGGCTGACATTGGCGTCGTAGTTGCGTTTGAACTCCAGCAACTCGGTGAGCAAGGTACTCCATTTGCCTTTGGTGATGCCCATGGAAAACAGCACGAGGAAGGAATACAGCCCGGTCTTTTCCACTACCAGCCCACGCTCCCAGAGGAATTTGCTGACCACTGCGGCGGGAATCCCGCAATCGCTCAACGCACCGCCGGCCGTGAGACCGGGCATGACCAAGGTGACTTTGATCGGATCGAGCAATACGTAGTCTTCGGCCACGTCGCCGAAGCCATGCCAGTCATCTTCGGGATGCAACAGCCAATCCGCCGTGGCAACACGGTCGATGCCGGCCACCGAGGGCGGTTGCCAGATGGAAAACCACCAATCCTCGGCCGGAAGATGCTGACGCAGATTGGCCAGGGCGCGGCGAAAACTCAGGGCCTCATCGAACATTTCCTGCAACAGCGAGCGGCCGGCCGGGCCTTCCATCATGGCCGAGGCGACATCCAGCGAGGCGATGATGCTGTATTGCGGTGAGGTGGAGATATGCATCATGAACGCTTCGTTGAACCGATCGCGGTCCAACTGGCGCGCGCCGCCGTCCTGCACATGGATCATCGACGCCTGGCTGAAGGCCGCCAGCAGCTTGTGGGTGGAATGGGTGGTGAACACCAGCGGGCTGTCTACGGTGCGCGAGGTGCCCATGCCGTAACGTCCGGCGAAGAACTCGTGAAACGCCGCATAGGCGTACCAGGCTTCATCGAAATGCAGCACCTCGACGCTGCTGCCCAGTTGCTGCTTGATCAGTTCGGCGTTGTAACACAGGCCGTCGTAAGTGGAATTGGTCACCACCGCCAACTTCACCTTGGGTGGCCGACCTCGGGTCAAGGGGCTGGCATCGATCTTGGCGCGGATCGACTCGGGGCTGAACTCGCTGAGCGGGATGGGGCCGATGATCCCCAGCTCATTGCGCTCCGGGCACAGGTACAGGGGAATGGCGCCGGTCATGATGATCGAATGCAGTACCGATTTATGGCAATTGCGATCCACCAGCACCAGATCATCGCGACCGACCATGGAATGCCAGACGATCTTGTTGGCGGTGGAGGTGCCGTTGATCACGAAAAAGGTATGGTCGGCGCCGAAATTGCGCGCAGCACGGGCCTCGGCTTCGGCCAGAGGGCCGGTGTGGTCCAGCAACGACCCGAGTTCGGGCACCGAGACCGACAAGTCCGAGCGCAGGGTGTTTTCCCCGAAAAACTGATGGAACGCCTGCCCCACCGGGCTTTTGCGATAGGCCACGCCGCCGCCATGGCCGGGGGTGTGCCAGGAATAATTGGAGTCGGCGGTGTGCTGCACCAGCGCCTTGAAGAACGGCGGCAATAAGCCATCCAGGTAGGTGCGCGCCGCACGCGCCACTTGCCGGGCCAGGAACGGCACGGTGTCTTCGAACAGATAGAGAATGCCGCGCAATTGGTTGAGTTCGCTCATGGCATCGGCCGGGGCGTTCTCCAGAGTGACCTGCTCACCCAAGGCGAAGATCGGCAAGTTCGGCGCACGCAACCTGGCCAGACGGATCAGCTCTACCATGTATTGCAGCAGATGGGTGTTTTCACCGGCACCTTCGGCGGCGATCAGCATGCACGCCAGCCCGTGATGGGTAGACGCCACCAGCCGACCTTCGGCGTAGTCCACGGCGGAGAAAATACTGAACCCCTCTTGTTCCAACTCCTGGGCAATCCCCCTTACCCGGTCACCGGCAACGGTGTCGGCCTTGATGTCGCGGTGCACGATAAGGATGGGGAATTTCAGGTCTTTGTACATGAGAGCTTGTAGTCCTGAGGGCTATGCACTCAAGGGTAGAAGCTGGGAGCGGATGTGGCGAATGAAGATTTTGACGGTCAGCGATGGAAGGGAGCGAGCCCCCCTCGCGCATTACTGTTGGGTCAGTTGGGTCCACAACGCCGGCGCCCCGGCCGACTTGGCAATGGCTTCCAGGCGTGCCGCGTGCTCTGCCAGGTCCTGCTCGCTGGCGCGAATGATAGTGGTGGGCTTGCGGTCGGCTGGCAGGCGGCGAATCTCCGAAGGGCGATTGCCTGAACCTTCGGCCGAGCCGGCGCCATCGGACGCGTTACCGGCCAGGGACAGGCTGGTCTGCCCGCCGGTCATGGTCAGGTAAACGTCGGCGAGGATTTCCGAGTCGAGCAAGGCGCCGTGGAGTTCACGGCCGGAGTTGTCGACGCCATAGCGTTTGCACAGGGCATCCAGGCTGTTGCGCTGCCCCGGATGCCGTTCACGGGCCATCATCAGGGTGTCGAGGATCGAACAGTGCTGGGAGATGTCAGCGCGGTCGGTCTGCCCCATCAGGGCGAACTCGTTATTGATGAAGCCTACGTCGAACGCCGCGTTATGGATGATCAACTGGGCGCCGTTGATGAATTCGAAAAATTCATCGGCCACTTCGGCAAAACGCGGTTTGCCTTTGAGGAATTCGTCGGTGATGCCGTGAACGGCAATCGCGCCTTCGTCGCTGTCGCGATCCGGTTGCAGGTAGACGTGAAAATGACGACCGGTAAGGCGGCGCCCCATCAGTTCGACGCAGCCGATTTCAATGATCCGGTGGCCGTCGGTCACCGGCATGCCGGTGGTTTCGGTATCGAGTACAACAGATCGAATGGCCATCAGGGTTCAGCTCTCAACGGTGTGGGGTGGTTCAAAGCGCGCGATATTAACATGTCGACCGGCATCAGCCCTGCTTGTAGCCACGCACTTCATCGACACCCCGGTTGGCCAGTTGGTCGGCGCGTTCGTTACCGGGATGGCCGATGTGCCCGCGCACCCATTTCCAGGTGATGTCATGGCGATTGCATTGCTCATCGAGCAATTGCCACAAGTCGGCATTTTTTACCGGCTCCTTAGCGGCGGTTTTCCAACCGCGCTTCTTCCAGTTGACCATCCACTCGTTGATGCCCTTCATCACGTACTGCGAGTCGGTCACCAGCAACACGTTGCAGCGACGCTTGAGTTCTTCGAGGCCGCGAATGGCGCCCATCAGTTCCATGCGGTTGTTGGTGGTGTTGGCTTCGCCGCCCCACAATTCCTTCTCGACACCCTTGCAAACCAGTAAGGCGCCCCAGCCGCCTGGGCCGGGATTGCCTTTGCAGGCGCCATCGGTGAAGAGTTCTACGCTATCGGTCATCGGTTGCTCGGTCTGAAATCAAAAGAAGTTTTACGATTGGCTTTGCTTGCGGTTGACCTTGGCCATCGGCATTGGCACCAGCTTGCCTAGGGGTTCGCGTCGCGCCTGGCGTACCGGTCGCAACCCGACCGCGATCTTGCGCGCCACCAATAAATAGAAGCCGCCGCCCGACAACTGCCAGGCACCCGCCCTGCGCTCCCAGCCCGCCAGGCGAGCCTGCCACTTGGCCGAGGCAAGCGGCGGACGATAGCACCCGAAGCGGCGTTTCTCCAGCGCGAAGCCCAGCAGGTTGAGCCAGTCCCCCACCCGCGAGGGGGAGATGCAGCGCGCCTGGCGCAGGGCATCGTGAGCGAACACATGGCGCAGGCCCCAACTGCTCCAGGGGTTGATGCCGACAATCAGCAGATGCCCGCCAGGGCGGACGCTGCTCGCCGCTTCGCGCAGCAAGCCATGGGGTGACAGGCAGAAATCCAGGCCATGCTGCAACACCACCACATCGGCGGCGTGCTCGCTCAACGGCCAGGCTTGTTCCTCGCAGACAATTTCCACGCCCGGCAATGGCGCGCCAAGACGCACATTGCGCTGCACCTGCGGCGCGGCGGGCGGTGTTTGGGCCGAGGGGCCGTAATGCACCAGATAACCACCGAAAAACCGGCCCAACTCGTCTTCGAGCATGCGCCGCTCTTCATCCAGCAAAAATTGCCCGACCGGTCCGGACAACCATTCACGGGCCGCGCTGATCAGAGCCAGCCACTCAGGATCGGCCTGGGCGAACGCTTTATCAGTCATTGCATTCTCCAACTTGCCTAGACGTTCTAAGATGCACCAATGTGTTCAGCTTGGCGAATCGAAGAATGATACAGATCAGTGCCCTGCCCGCCTTCACCGATAACTACATCTGGTTGTTACAAGACCCCGGCACCCAGCGCTGCGCGGTGGTCGACCCCGGCGATGCCGCGCCGGTACTGGCTTGGTTGCAGCAGCATCCAGGTTGGTCCCTCACCGATATCCTCATCACTCACCACCACCACGACCATGTCGGCGGTGTCGAGCGTTTGAAAAGTGCAACAGAGGCCACCGTCTACGGCCCGGCAGATGAAAACATCCCGGCGCGGGATGTGGCTTTGCGCGACAACGACCGCGTCAGCGTGCTGGGCTGGGATTTCGACGTATATACCGTACCCGGCCATACCCTCGGCCATATCGCCTACTACCATGAGGGCGTGCTGTTCTGTGGCGATACCCTGTTTGCCGCCGGTTGCGGGCGCCTGTTCGAAGGCTCCCCCGAGCAGATGCACGCCTCGCTGCAACGCCTGGCCGCCTTGCCCGACGACACGCAGGTGTACTGCACTCATGAGTACACCCAGAGCAACCTCAAGTTTGCCGCGGCGGTGGAGCCGGACAACACCGACATTGCCGAACGAGTGGAGCATGTGCGCCAGCTACGGTCTCGCAATGAAATGACGCTGCCGTCCAATCTGGCCCTGGAAAAGCGTACCAACCCCTTTTTGCGCACCGCTGAAACATCCGTTAAACAAAAAGCGGACGAACGGAACGGACGCGACAACCGCTCTGGGGCCGAGGTGTTTGCCAGCTTGAGGGCATGGAAAGATAAGTTCTAAGTCGATGCAATCTGATACGCAATTTCTGAATGGTTGACCGGAACCTAAGTGCTTTCTAGAATCGCCCGACATTTTTGCCCGGAACTTACTTCCAGCCAATGTCGTCATCTATTCGTAAATCCAACCATTCAGACGCATTGACCCGCCTGGCTCAAGCTGTGGCGGTGGCCGTGTCCGCCACACTGGCGGGCTGCCAATCGACGAATTTCGCCGCACAATCCACCGTGCAACCCAAACCCAATCTTGCCGCCAAAATCAAACAGAAACCTATCTGGCTCTCCGAGAAGCCCAGCCCTGAAGTACCCCAGGACGTCTGGGAGCGCATGCGCCGAGGCTTCCAATTGCAGGAGGGTGTAGGCGTCAACCCGCGCATCGAGCAACAGCGTCTGTGGTTCGCGAGCAACCCTTCCTTTCTCGAAAACGCCGGTGAGCGCGGCAGCCTCTACATTCATTACATTGTCGAACGTCTTGAAGAACGCAACATGCCCCTGGAGCTGGCACTGCTGCCAGTGATCGAAAGTGCCTACAACCCAATGGCCTATTCGCGCAGTGATGCGGTCGGCCTGTGGCAGTTCATCCCCTCCACCGGGCGCTACTTCAACCTGCGCCAAACCCGCGCCTACGACGGCCGTCGCGACATCACCGCCTCCACCACCGCCGCCTTGGACTACCTGACCCGTCTGCACGACATGTTCAACGGCGATTGGCTGCTGGCCCTTGCCGCGTATAACGCCGGCGAAGGCACCGTCAGCCGCGCCATCGAACGCAACGAAAAGCTCGGCCTGCCAACCGATTACTGGAACCTGCCGCTGCCCCAGGAAACCAAGGACTACGTGCCCAAGTTCCTGGCGCTGTCCCAAGTGGTGCTGGCGCCCGAAGCCTACGGCGTCAACCTGAACCCGATTGCCAACACGCCGTACTTCGAAGTGGTTGAAGTCAAGCAAAGCATGGACCTGTCCCGGGTCGCCGCGCTGGCTGAAATCGACGAAGACGAGCTGTTCCAGCTCAACCCGGCGTTGAAACAACGAACCACCCTGGACGGGCCGCAGCATTTGCTGGTGCCCAGTTCCAAGGCGCAACTGCTCACCAGCACCCTGTCGACGATGAAGCCTGAAGAATTGCTGGCGATGCGTCCGAAAAAACAGGTATTCGACGAAGTCGAGACCGCGCGGGTGGCCGGCCGCACCCGCACCTATAAAGTGCGCAGTGGCGATAACCTGACGCTGATCGCCAAAGCCAATAAAGTCGATGTGCACGACCTGCAGCGCTGGAACCAGCTCAACGGCCAGGCCCTAAAAGTCGGCCAGACCCTGGTGATGCAGGACACCCGCAAGGTGGTGGCCAAGGCCGACAGCAAGAAACCGGTGCAGTACAAGGTCAAGAAAGGTGATTCGCTGTACATCGTCGCCAAGCGCTTCAACGTCGAGATGCAGCATCTCAAGCGCTGGAACCCGCGCACCGGCCAGGCACTGAAGCCAGGGCAAATGCTGGTGGTGTCTGGGCCGCGCTAACGCCTGAAGAACGCCGCAGAAACCATGTGGGAGGGGGCTTGCCCCCGATATTGGTGTGTCAGCCAGTGAATCTGGTGACTGGCACACTGTCATCGGGGGCAAGCCCCCTCCCACATTGCTCTCCAGTGTTTGCGACTGCCTTTTTCCAACCGGAACAAGCTGTTACTGTACCGACCATAAAGCCCAAGCCGCCTGGATCGGATCTCTGACTTGAAGCGTCCCCTCCTTCTACTAATAAGTCTGGCCTTGAGCTTCGCTGCGAACGCGACGATTACCGAAAGCCACGGTTATGCGCAGTTCGGCACGCTCAAGTACCCGGCCAAATTCACCCACTTCGACTGGGTAAACCCTGCGGCGCCTAAAGGCGGCACTTTGCGGGTGATGGGGTTTGGCACCTTCGATACTCTCAACCCCTATACTTTCAAGGGCTCAAGCCCGGTTTCCACGCCCAACTTCTCGCAATACGGCATCAATGAGCTGAACGAGCCGCTGATGGTCGGCACTGGCGAATATGCGCCGTCCGGCGATGAACCCACATCCAGCTACGGCCTGATTGCGCAGTCGGTGGAATACAGCGATGACCGCAGTTGGGTGGTGTTCAATCTGCGTCCGCAAGCGCGCTTCCATGACGGCAAGCCGATCACCGCCGACGATGTGGCGTTTTCCTATCGCACCCTGCTGACCGAAGGCCACCCGCAATACCGCACCAATCTGCAGGAAGTGGCGCGTGTGGATGTGCTCAACCCCCATCGAATCCGCTTTGTGTTCAAGCGCGCCGGCAACCCGTTGCTGATCCTGCGCCTGGGGGAGTTACCGGTGCTGCCCCAGCACTATTGGAAAAATCGCGATTTCAAGGCCACCACCTTCGAGCCGCCGCTGGGCAGTGGCCCGTACCGTATCAGCAAGGTCACGCCGGGCCGGCAACTGGTGTTCGAACGGGTCAAGGACTACTGGGGCAAGGATCTGCCGGTCAACCGGGGGTTCTACAACTACGACAAGGTCGACGTAGAGTTCTACCGCGACAGCGACGTGGCCTTCGAAGCCTTCAAGGCCGGCGAGTTCGACATTTATATCGAACACCAGGCCAAAAACTGGGCCAATGGATACAACTTCCCGGCAGTCAACCGTGGTGAGGTGATCAAGGCACAGATTGCCCACCAGATCCCGACCCAGAGCCAAGGCCTGTTCATGAACACGCGGCGCCCGACCTTCAGCCAGATCAAAGTGCGCGAAGCCCTGGGCCTGATGTTCGACTTCGAGTGGACCAACCGCACGCTGTTCAGCAACGCCTATAAACGCACCTTGAGTTACTACCCTAACAGCGAGTTCGCCGCGACCGGCCTGCCGGTCGGGCATGAATGGCTGATGCTGTCGCCCTATCGCGATCAACTGCCGCCTAACCTGTTCACCCAAGCCTTCAGCCTGCCCCAAACCGACGGACGCGGTATCCCGCGCGAGACCTTGCGCCATGCCCTGGCCCTGCTCGGTGAAGCTGGGTGGACATTGTCGGGGCAGCGTCTGCTGAACAAGGACGGGCAGCCGCTGCGCTTCGAGATCCTGCTGGTCAACCCGAACCTGGAGCGGATTCTGCAGCCCTACGTCGAGAACCTGATCAGCATCGGCGTCGATGCGCGCCTGCGTACCGTCGACCGTGCGCAATACAAGCAACGCCTGGATCAGTTTGACTTCGACATGATCCTGATCACCCTCAACCAGACCCTCAGCCCGGGCCTGGAGCAATGGCAGTACTTCCACTCCAGCCAAGCCGCGATCAAGGGCAGCAAGAACTACGCGGGCATCGCCAACCCGGTGGTCGACCATCTGCTGGAACAGCTGCTGGCGGCCCAAACCCGCGAAGAACAACTGGCCGCGGGGCGCGCCCTGGACCGGGTGCTGCTGTGGCAGCACTACAGCATTCCCAACTGGTACCTCAACTATCATCGCCTGGCCTACCGCAACCGGTTCGCCTTTGTCACCACGCCGCCCTATAGCCTGGGTCTGAGCGCGTGGTGGCTGAAAGCTTCGGAGAAAGCCCAATGATGTATTTGCGTACTGCACTCGTCAGCCTGTTGCTGTGCACCGCGGCCCACGCCGCGCCACAACATGCGTTGACGCTGTATAACGAACCGCCGAAATACCCCCACGATTTCAAACACTTCGATTACGTGAACCCGGATGCGCCCAAGGGCGGCACTTTCCGCGAATCGAGCATGGGCGGCTTCGACAGTCTCAACCCGTACATCAGCAAGGGCGTGCCCGCCGACAATATCAGCCTGATCTACGACACCCTGGCCATGCAAAGCCTGGACGAACCGATCACCGAGTACGGCCTGGTGGCCGGCAAGATCGAAAAAGCCCCGGACAACAGCTGGGTACGCTTCTACCTGCGCCCCGAAGCGCGCTTCCATGATGGCCACCCTATCCGTGCCGAAGACGTGGTGTTTACCTTCCAGACCCTGATCAAGGACGGCGCACCGATCTACCGCACCTACTACGCCGATGTCGACGACGTGGTGGCCGAAGACCCGCTGCGGGTGCTGTTCAAGTTCAAACGGACCAATAACCGCGAATTACCGCTGATCCTCGGCCAACTGCCGGTATTGCCCAAGCACTGGTGGGCTACTCGCGACTTTTCCCGGGGCAACCTGGAAATACCCCTGGGCAGCGGACCGTACAAGGTCGCCGAGGTCAAGGCCGGACGCATGATTCGCTACGAGCGGGTCAAGGACTATTGGGCCAAGGACCTGCCGGTGGCCAAGGGCTTTTACAACTTCGATTACCGTGTCACCGACTATTACCGCGACAACACGGTGGCACTGGAAGCGCTGAAGGCCGGGCAGTTCGACTATTGGCAAGAGATGAGTGCCAAGAACTGGGCCAACGCTTACAACATTCCGGCGGTCACCCAGGGCCGGCTGATCAAGGAAGAGATCCCCAACGGCAACCCAACCGGCATGCAGGGCTTTGTGTTCAATACGCGCAGACCGATGTTCCAAGATGTGCGGGTGCGCAAGGCCATCAGCCTGCTGCTGGATTTTGAATGGAGCAACAAACAGCTGTTCAACGGCGCCTACACCCGCACCCGTAGTTATTTTGAAAACTCGGAAATGGCCGCCACCGGCCTGCCGGGCCCGGATGAACTGGCCATCCTTGAGCCGTTGCGGGACAAAATCCCTCCCGAAGTCTTTACCCAAGCCTTCGAACCGGCCAAGACCGACGGCAGCGGCATGATCCGCGCACAGCAACGCGAGGCCTATCAGCTATTGCAAGAGGCCGGTTGGCGCATCGTCGACGACAAGATGGTCGACGCCCAAGGCAAACCGGTGACCATTGAGTTCCTGCTGGCCCAGACCGAGTTCGAGCGCGTGCTGTTGCCATTTAAACGCAACCTGGCGGACCTCGGTATCGACCTGGTGATTCGTCGCGTCGATGTGTCGCAATACATCAACCGCCTGCGCTCGCGAGACTTCGACATGTTGGTGGGCAGCTTCCCGCAATCGACCTCGCCGGGGAACGAACAACGCGAGTTCTGGAAGTCATCCAGCGCGGACAAGCCTGGCAGCCGTAACTACATGGGCCTCAAGGACCCGGCCATCGACCAACTGGTGGAAGCGTTGATCGACGCCGATTCGCGCAAAAGCCTGGTGGCCCATGCCAAGGCCCTGGATCGGGTGCTGCAGTTCGGTTACTACGTGATCCCCAACTGGCACATCAAAACCTTCCGCGTGGCGTACTGGGACCACCTCGGCCATCCAAAAACACCGCCGCGCTACGACGTCGGCACCGCCACCTGGTGGGCCAAACCCGAGGTCCAACCGGTAACCCCCGACAACACCACCCCCAGCGCCGACTCGGCAAGCGGAGGCGATTGAATGCTGGCCTATATTGTTCGCCGCCTGTTGCTGATTATCCCGACGCTGTTCGGAATTCTGCTGATCAACTTCGTCATCATCCAGGCGGCTCCCGGTGGCCCGGTGGAGCAGATGATCGCCAAGCTCGAAGGCTTCGAAGGCGCCACCAGCCGAATTGCCGGCGGCGGTGCCGAAGTCTCCGTGGCCGGCTCCAGCTACCGCGGCGCCCAGGGCCTGGACCCGGCGCTGGTCAAGGAAATCGAGAAGATGTACGGCTTCGACAAATCGGCGCCGGAACGCTTGTGGATCATGGTCAAGAACTACGCGCGCCTGGATTTCGGCGACAGCTTTTTCCGCGACGCCAAGGTCATCGACCTGATCAAGGAAAAACTGCCGGTGTCCATCTCCCTCGGTTTATGGAGCACGCTGATCATGTACCTGGTGTCGATCCCGCTGGGGATCGCCAAAGCCACGCGGCACGGCAGCCATTTCGATGTGTGGACCAGCTCGGCGATCATCGTCGGCTACGCGATCCCGGCGTTTCTGTTTGCGATCCTGCTGATCGTGGTGTTCGCCGGCGGCAGCTATTTCGACTGGTTCCCGTTGCGCGGGCTGACGTCCAACAACTTCGACGAGCTGAGCTGGGGCGGCAAGATCCTCGATTATTTCTGGCACCTGGCGTTGCCGATCACGGCGCTGGTGATCGGCAACTTCGCCACCATGACCCTGCTCACCAAAAACAGCTTCCTCGACGAGATCAACAAGCAGTATGTGATCACCGCCAAAGCCAAGGGGCTGACCAATCACCGCGTGCTCTACGGCCACGTATTCCGCAACGCGATGCTGCTGGTGATCGCTGGGTTCCCCTCGGCGTTTATCGGGATTTTCTTCACCGGCTCGTTGCTGGTGGAAGTGATTTTCTCCCTCGATGGCCTGGGCCTGATGAGCTTCGAAGCCGCCATCAACCGCGATTATCCGGTGGTGTTCGGCACGCTGTTTATCTTCACCCTGCTGGGGTTGATCGTGAAGCTGATCGGCGACCTCACCTATACCCTGGTCGATCCGCGTATCGACTTTGCCAGCCGGGAGCATTGAGATGAACCTGTCCCCCCTCAATCGCCGTCGGTTCGAACGCTTCAAGGCCAACAAGCGTGGCTGGTGGTCGCTGTGGCTGTTCTTGATTCTATTTGTGCTCAGCCTGGGCGCCGAGCTGATCGCCAACGACAAGCCCTTGGCCGTGCATTACGACGGCGGCTGGTATTTCCCTGCGCTCAAGCGTTACCCGGAGACCACGTTCGGCGGCGAGTTCCCTCTGGAGGCCAACTACAAGAGCCCGTATATCCAGGAACTGCTCAAAGCCAAGGACGCCTGGACGTTGTGGGCGCCGATTCCGTTCAGCTACCAGAGCATCAATTACGACCTCAAGGTGCCGGCGCCGGCTCCGCCCTCAAGCGTCAACCTGCTGGGCACTGACGACCAGGGGCGCGATGTGCTGGCGCGGGTGATCTACGGTTTTCGCGTGTCGGTGCTGTTCGCGCTGACGCTGACCGTACTCAGCTCGATCATCGGCGTGATCGCCGGCGCGTTGCAGGGCTTCTACGGCGGCTGGGTCGATCTGGCCGGGCAGCGCTTTCTGGAGATCTGGTCGGGGTTGCCGGTTCTGTACCTGCTGATCATTCTCGCCAGTTTCGTGCAGCCTAACTTCTGGTGGCTGCTGGGGATCATGCTGCTGTTTTCGTGGATGAGCCTGGTGGATGTGGTGCGCGCCGAGTTCCTGCGCGGGCGCAACCTGGAATACGTGCGTGCGGCGCGGGCCTTGGGTATGCAGAACGGCGCAATCATGTTCCGCCACATCCTGCCCAATGCCATGGTTTCGACCATGACCTTTATGCCGTTCATTCTCACCGGCGCCATCGGCACCCTCACCGCCCTGGACTTCCTCGGCTTTGGCCTGCCCGCCGGCTCGCCGTCCCTGGGCGAACTGGTGGCCCAGGGCAAATCCAACCTGCAAGCGCCGTGGCTGGGCATGAGTGCCTTTGCCGTGCTGGCGATCATGTTGAGTTTGCTGGTGTTTATCGGCGAGTCCGCTCGCGATGCCTTCGACCCGAGGAAATGAGATGAATCAGGACAATCTGATCGAAATCCGCGACCTCAGCGTCGAGTTTGTGACCGGCGAGCATCATCACCGGGTGGTGAGCAACGTCAGCTTCGATATCAAGCGCGGTGAAACCCTCGCGCTGGTGGGCGAAAGCGGTTCCGGCAAATCGGTGACCGCCCACTCGATCCTGCGCCTGCTGCCCTACCCGCTGGCGCGGCATCCGTCCGGCACCATCCAGTACGCGGGGCAGGACCTGTTGACTCTTAAGGAAAAACCCCTGCGGCACATTCGCGGTAACCGCATCGCGATGATTTTCCAAGAGCCGATGACCTCGCTGAACCCACTGCACAACATCGAAAAGCAGATCAACGAGGTGCTTGGCCTGCACAAGGGCCTCACCGGCAACGTCGCCACCCAGCGCACCCTGGAGCTGCTGGAGCTGGTGGGCATCCCTGAACCGCACAAGCGCCTCAAGGCCCTGCCCCATGAATTGTCCGGCGGCCAGCGGCAGCGCGTGATGATCGCCATGGCCCTGGCCAACGAGCCGGAACTGCTGATCGCCGACGAGCCCACCACCGCTCTGGACGTCACCGTGCAGTTGAAAATCCTCGAACTGCTCAAGGAACTCCAGGCGCGCCTGGGCATGGCCTTGCTGCTGATCAGCCACGACCTGAACCTGGTGCGACGCATCGCTCATCGCGTGTGCGTGATGCAGCAAGGTTGCATCGTTGAGCAGGCCGATTGCCAGACGCTGTTCCAGGCCCCGCAGCACCCCTATACCCAGGAACTGCTGGCCGCCGAGCCCAGCGGCGGGCCGGCGACCAATGCCGTCGGGCCGCCGTTGCTGGTGGTGGATGACCTCAAAGTGTGGTTCCCCATCAAGAAGGGCTTTTTGCGCAGCACCGTCGATTACGTCAAAGCGGTGGACGGCATCCACTTCAGCCTGCCCCAGGGCCAAACCCTGGGCATCGTCGGCGAAAGCGGCTCGGGCAAATCCACCCTGGGCCTGGCGATTCTGCGCTTGATCGGCAGCCGCGGCGGCATTCGTTTCGAAGGCCAGCAAATGGACGCCCTCAACCAGCAGCAGGTGCGCCCGCTGCGCCGGGAAATGCAGGTAGTGTTCCAGGACCCGTTCGGCAGCCTGAGCCCACGCATGTGCGTCAGCGAGATCGTCGGCGAAGGATTGCGCATCCATAAGATGGGCACCCCGGCCGAGCAGGAAGCGGCGATTATCGCGGCGCTCAAGGAAGTCGGCCTGGACCCCGACTCGCGCCATCGCTACCCCCACGAATTCTCCGGTGGTCAGCGCCAGCGCATCGCCATTGCCCGCGCGTTGGTGCTCAAGCCGCGCTTGATCCTGCTCGACGAGCCCACCTCGGCCCTCGACCGCACGGTGCAGCGCCAAGTGGTGGAGCTGCTGCGCAACCTGCAAGCCAAGTACAACCTCACCTACCTGTTCATCAGCCACGACTTGGCGGTAGTCAAGGCGCTGAGTCACCAATTGATGGTGATCAAGCAGGGCCAAGTGGTGGAGCAAGGTGATGCGCAGGCGATCTTTGCCGATCCACAACATGCCTATACCCAGCAATTGCTCAAAGCCGCGTTTCTGGCGGCGCCCGACGACTGCCCGACGCATAGCGCTCCCTGACTGCCCTGGCGGAACCACACCACAACCGGTGCGGAAAGCCCTGCTACTGAAGCGACCGCCAACGGAGGGATGATCCGGGTTTAGCCACCCGGAGCCCTCTTCATGGACGATTTCCCCAGCCTGGCCCTGAGCGGGGCCGACCCGCACGATGGCATTGCGATGTCAGTCACCGTCGGTCCCTCCAGCGCCACGCCGCTTGAGCCCCAGACACACCCCAGCGGCGACGCCGCCTTGATCGCGCGGTTGATCAGCCTGCTCTCCGGCACGACAGACGCAGCCTTGCCCGCCGCAACCACGCCGGTACCCATCCCCGAACTATCCCTGCTGGGTCAGTGGTGCGCGGCGTTCAGCAAGGCCGTCAACAGCAAGGACTTTATCGCCTGGGCCGCTACAGAAGGCATGGTGCTGAGCACACTGCGGGTACATGACAGCAACCTCCACGTCACCGCACACGGCGTGCCCAAGGTGTTTACCCTGGCGGGCACGTCCAAATGGTGGACGTTGGCCAAACCCATCATTTTCATCAGCCAACTGCTCGACCCGCTCGCGCTGGGCATGCCATACATCGGCACCAAATCTAATGACGGCATCACCACACTGACGCTGAACCTCGTACTGGCGTTCCATGGCTACCCTATGCCAACCAATCGCCTCGCGGCACTGGCGATCATTGAGGAATTGCGTGCGCTGCAAGCCTTTCCGGCGTTTGACGATAACGGCCGCAGCAAATCGATCATCCACGCGGAACTGACGCAACAGCGGCTCGATTTTCAGCGATTGGCCACTGCCCTGGAGCAATGTGACGGAACACCTACCGAGCTCAGCCATACCCGCGTGGACCTGACCTCCCACTCGACGCTGGCCAAAAGCGTCAAGGAAGCCGCGCTGCTGTTGTACTTGATCCTGGATGAGCACCACCTCGTCGATGCCCAGGCCCACTACGATTTCGCGCGCCAGTTGATCTGTGTGACCGAGCGCGATACGGCCCAGGAACAACGCACGCTGCTGCCCTCACCGACGCCACATTGGGAACGGTTGGTGCTGCTGGGTGCGCAACTGGGGGTGCGCATCTACCCCGATCACTCCGTCGACCTCACCGACGCCCTGACGGCCTACGGCTTCGAACCTGTGCAAGGGCCCGCACATATCGGTGCGTTGATCCAGCGCTTGCGCCAATGGCCGACGCCCGCGCAACCGGTGGTGCTCAAGGCTGTGCGTACCGCGGCAACACTCAGACGCTTTCGCCATTATGTGGGCATGATGAATGACCGCCACCGCCTGCGTACCGTGCTGACGCAAATGATCGGCAGCGGCCTGTTACAAGGGCCTGACGGCCTGGATCAGGTGATCAGTGGCGACCCGGACGCGCTCCGGGCCACAGTGAAGAGTGCCTACCGCCACTTACGCCTGGTGACCGACGATCCGGCCTTTCTGGCCCTGCGTACCCGCCTGCGCATCGATCCCGCCAGCCACGTGCTGCTGAGCGAATCCGGCAACATTGAGGCACGCGACTTGGACGGCGTCTGGAAGTCCCTGAACGATGCCGTGGCCGAGCATGACCACCTGCTGGAGCGGGTATCGCAATTGCGGTCGCTGGCCGCCCGAACGGGTGGCCAGTTGCGCACCAACGACACGGTGAGCGTGCAGCAGGCGTTGCGGTTGTACGGTTTTCGTGTGCCGCAAAGCCTGGCGGATGCTCGGCGGGTGCTGCAACGCCTGGAAGTCAGCCTGCCACAACGGTCAAGCCAGGGCTCGTATTGGCGTGCACTCAAGCCGCGCGACGCGCGCCCTTCGGCCTGGACCCTGTCCCCGCAGGAGCGTGAACAGCTCGTCGCGCTCAGCCTCGACTTTATGCAGGGCCAGCCCGGCACGCTGTTCGAATACCTGAGCCAGCCCCTGCTGACCGGCAAGACTGTGGCTGACGTCAGAGCCGAAGCCGATTACCTGATCCCGTGCCTGCTCGCATCGCCCCTGGCCCAACAACTGGGCGAAGTGCTGTCCAACACCCTGCACTGGCATGGCGGCCACGCCAGCGAACGGGGCGAAAGCGGCAGCCGCAACGCGCTGATACTGGCCGCGCTGATCCTGAGCCTGGACCCAAGGTTCGAGGCACATCCCACGGGTATCCAGGTGCTGGACTGGCACGGCGACTTCTATTGGGGCGAGTCCATACCGTTCGTGCGCCGGGACATCGAAACCGCTATGGGTGTGTTGGACAGACCCACGGCGGCCCTGGCGGCGCACTTGATCCTCAGTGAAAAAGGCCCACAGTTGCTGGTGCGCGACATCCCCGAAGACGAGCCCTACCTGGGCTCACATACCTGGACGCTGTTCTGTCAGTACGTTATGTACCTGGAAAAAAGCCTGCCGGGCTCGTCCCGTCAATTCACCCACGCGCAGATCATGGCCCTCGCGTACCTGCCACCCGAAGATCGCTGGCAGACCTTTCTTGACAGCCCTCAGGCCACCACGGCGGTGCTGGAGTGGGCCGTGGTCAACGGCGTGCTGGCGCCTCAACGGCGCTATGGCACACAGTCCGTGAAAAACGCGGTCGATGCGATCAATGCCCAGCGGACACGCCTGCGCAGCACCCTGGAAGCGTTCGCCGAACCCGTGGTATGGCTGCGCCAGACCGCCCTGAACGACCTGCGCCGCGTGTATCCCGACAACGGCTGGCTGGAGGCGCGCATCCTGATGTGGCTGCCGCTTGACTCGCCATTTTCTGAAGACAAGCGCTTCGAAGGTATCCATACCGGCCCTAAATATTCGTTCACCGATCTGCATATGGCCGGCGACCTGGACGCCACCTCCCAGCATTGGCACTCGTCCCAGCCAGCCGTCAAATATCGACAGATGGCCAAGCGCTTTCATTTGCTGGGGTCGGTCAGCCAGGTATTTTTCCAAGCCTTCGATCACAAGTTGCAACAGCTCAAGGCGGCTTATCGCGAGTCCATCTGTTTTGGGTTGTCGCAACTGACCCTGCCGCGCCGAGAGGCGCTGGAATACGGTCAGGTGCGATTTTTCCAGCTCAGCCGCCCCAGCGCCTCAAGCAGTGCCGCCGCCCAAGTGGGACGATTCGGTGTGCTGATGGCCGTCACCTATGTCAGCACCACGTATGTCTACGAATGCTTCCCCAGGCAACTGCTTATACGCCCTCGCCTCGACCTCGATGCCCGGCAATTGCCGCAGGGCGTCGACACCGCCAGCCACTTCGACTGGGCAGCCTATGCACAGGGTGCGTGGCCACAAGACCCAGGGTCGTCGACAGCGACCACTGATTTGCTCCTCACCCCGCTCGGCAATAACCTGCCCCAGGCGCCCGAAGTGCCGCCACTGGATAGCCTGGGCAGACGCGTGCCACGCACGCTGGACTCACCGCGCAGCCATGCAGTGGCCGACGTTATCCTGGAGCACCCATTGCACGATGGCCTGGCCTTGCGCGAAAAAGCCAAGCGACCACTGACGCTGCTTGAAGCCGCAAGCGGCACCGACCCGTGGGCCGACTTTTTGCTGGAAATGGCGCTCAAGGCAGACTGACGCTTGAACAGTCGGCGCTTTGATATAAAGTTGCTCACTCGATCTGCGCCAGGAGCCCTGCCCATGACCACCGCGACCGCCCCTGTTTTCTGGCGCGACCCAGCGCTGGCGTTTATCGAAGCGCGTACCATCGCCGACGGGCGCAAAGTCACTTATGCACGGCACGCCCACGAGCACTTTTCCATCGGTGCGATCACCACCGGACGCAGCTATTACCACTACGGTGCCGACACGTTTGAAATCAGCGCTGGCACCGTGGTGTTGATGAACCCCGGCGATGTCCATGCCTGCAACCCCATCGCCAACGAGCAGTGGTCCTACCAGATGCTGTATATCGACACGCCCTGGCTCACCGAGCTGCAATATCAGTTGGGTTTCAGCACCGATCAGGGCTACCGGCCATTCGACACACCGTATACCCGCGACCCACTGCTGTACCGTGGCTTGCTGGAGCTGTACCGCATCGTCGTGGATGAGCAGGCCGAACACCTGCAAAAGCAGAGCGCGCTGGTGAGTTACTTCAGCGACGTGCAGCAACGCCTGAACCCGTCGCCGACGCCGGTGCGTGAGGTGAACCACAAGCTGGAACGGGCAGCCGAATACATCCGGGAACACTGCACTCAAGCGTTGAAGCTCGAAGCTATTTGCCAGGCGGCCGAGCTGTCGCCTTCTTACTTGATCCGTGCGTTCAAGCAGTATTACGGGCTGACGCCCCATGCCTTTTTGGTTAACCAACGCATTCAATTTGCCCGCGCCCAATTGCGCCAGGGCGAGCTGATCGCCGATGTGGCCCTGGCCGCCGGGTTTGCCGACCAGGCGCATTTCCAGCGCGCGTTCAAGCAGCACTTCGCCGCCACGCCGGGGCAATACCGCGACCGCCTCAAGCCATCAGCAAATAACCCACACTGGCCACCAGCAACGCGGCCATTGAACGGTTGAACACCCGCACGCCCTGGGGGTTGCTCAGGTAGCGGCGCAAAAAGGTGCCGGCGTAGGCCCAGCACGCCACCGACAGGTAGCAGATCACCAGATAGAGGCCGGCAAACACCCAGACCTGCGCCCTGGCGCCGTCCGCCACAAACAACCCCATCCCCGCAACACAAGCCAGCCAGGCTTTGGGGTTGAGCCATTGCATGATTGCGCCGTAGAGCATCGATGGCGCGGTAGCACGGCCTTGGGCGTCCAAGCGCCCATCATCCACCGCCAGTTTCCAAGCCATGTACAGCAGGAAGGCCACCCCGCCCCACTGAATCAGCTGAGTCAGGATCGGCCAGCGCAGCAGCACCTCATGCAGGCCCAGGCCAATCAGCACCAACAGCACGGTAAAGCCCACGGCGGCGCCGAATACATGTTTCTGGCTGGCGGCAAAACCGAAGCGCGCGCCCGAACTGAGCGCCACCACATTGACCGGGCCGGGGGTGATGGAGGTGGCCAGCGCGAAAGCGGCCATGGAAAGAATCAAGCTCATGACGAATCCCTGTGACAGTGAAGATAACGTCACGGTAAAGGGACGACGGCATCTGGTATTGAATAAAATGCCCCCCTAAAGCGCTATTTCGCGAATAACTCACGGTCCCGCATCTTCACATGACCGGTGCGGTAATAGGCATCGAACCAGGGTTTGTCCCCGGGTGCCGGTGGTTTGGCCAGGCGCAAGGTATCCAGCGCGCCAGGTTGACTGGCATTGACTCGGAAGTGGAAATGGTCGAACAGGCGCAACGCTTCAACCGCGTACACCACGGCGATCCTGCGGTCTTCGATGCGGATCAGGTGGTCGCCGTTGTTTTTCTCCCCTCCCTCGGCGAGGTTGGAAGAACCGGTGTACACCGTGGGATTTACGCCATTGAAATCCGTGACCACGAACTTGCTGTGCACCATGTTCCCGGCATTGCCTGACCACTCGGCCTTGAACGGTGCCGGGGCATTGCTGGCCAGATAAGCGAACGGCAGCAGGCCCACTGAGCCATCCGGCTTACGCACAGCCAACTGGCCCTTACGCTGGGCAACACCGTAGGAGAACAGCGCGCGCTGCATCAACTCATCCAGCGAATGGCGCACATTGCCGCTGATCAGGTTGAGAAACACCACCGAGTACAGTACCGAACTGCTGGCCTGCTCAATGCTGGCGGCAATCGCGTCCAGGGACAAGCCACTGTCGGCGTGGGGCGCAAAACACAGCGAGACCTTGGAGCCCGGCCGGTCGCGCACCACCCACCAGCGTTGCGACAGCGGGTTCTTGCGAAAGGCCATGGGCGCGGCCCAGTAAGCTTCGAATACCTCGGAGAACTTGCCGGCCACGCGCTCATCGTCGAACAGCAACACGTTGTTGGCCTGGATATACAAGCCACGCAGCGCAAAGTTGGTGGAGCCGCCGAGCACCCGTATCGCCCGCCCGTCACGCCTTACGATCAACACCTTATGGTGTTGCTGGCTGGAAAAATGCAGGCGCTTGACCTGGGCCCCCGCGCTGGCGAGGCGCGCAGCGCTGAGGCTTTCACAGCTGTCGGCGGCGCCCTGCTCGCCGTGGTCGTCAATGATCGCGCGCAGGCGCGGGCCGAGTTGCTCCAGGCGGCGCAGGATGTCGGGTTCTTTGCTTTCGTAGATCAGCGCATCGAGGGTTAACTGCGGGTCGTTGGCGACCTGATCCAGAACTTGCAAAATCAATCGTCGCGCCTCGAAACCCAGCCATTGGTAATGGGCTTCGAAGGGCGCCATATCCAGATCCAGATACGCCCTGGGGGCGGCCCCTGCCGGCGGCAGGATGCGGGTCTCATTGTCGAACCGATCACCGTAGGCTTGGGACGAGGCGAAACCGCGGGTAAACCCGACATTCAGGAAACCACTGATCGTCTGGGCCTCAAGGCAAATCTGGTTTTCCACCGCCACGCCCTTGCGCAACGCGCCGTCGGCGCCCATGTAGCAGGCGGTGACCCGGTACCGATAGACACCCGGCAGGATCTGGCTGGGCACGTGAATCCAGCGGAATTTCTGGAACGGCGCCTCGGTAGAAGCAAAGCTGCGCGGCCGCTCCGGCGTGGGTGGGTAGTCGAAATGCAGGCGATTGTGCAGTGCACCCCAGTGGTCGGCACCGGGGTAACGCACTTCGATGCTGAAGCCGACAAAATCACGGGTAGCGAGGTCTGGCGCCAAGTCGAATGCCAGTAGTGCGCTACCCTCTGCGCGATACAACTTGAAGGTCAGTCCCTGAAAGGTTGTCTTACTTTCAAAGTCAGTGTCCAAGCGATGTTCCTTTTGCCTGAAGGCAGTCTTTGAAAGTTTAGCGCCTGTATCACTTCCAGCCAGTGAACCCTGGACATTCTAGCGTTGCGCCGGAATGCGGATATCGCCCCCGCGACATTGGCTTTTCACACTGCGTGGGCAGCCGGCGAAGGCCAGGTCCTTGGTCAGGCACACGCGCACCTCCGACAGCACCTTACCTTTGCAAATCACTGCCAGCCCGTGATTACCCATGCGTGGATTGCTTTCGCGAAACAGCGCCTCGATATCGCGGGCCTGCAGCGTCGGCGGCGTGTTGAAGGGCTGCAATTGCTCGGGGATCACCACTGCCCCTAATGCCGCGTCGGTTTTGTCCAGATACGCCAACGGTTCCAGGCCGCTGCAGGTGCCATGCTTGGCCCATTCGTGCCTGAGCAGCGCACGGGTCGGAAACAACGTGGCACCCTTGTCCAGCGCCTCACGGCTCAGTTGCGATTGCGGCGCACACGACGCCGGCCAACCGCCCCGTGCGTATTGCGGCCACAGCCCGTGCAGCACAAAACCATAGCCCTTGCCCGAGCACTGTTCGTTGTCCGGGTGGGTCAGGCAAAACGTCGGCGACCACGACAACGACAGCACATAAAAATCAAACTGCCCCGGCGTGCCTTGATCACGCGGTGCCGCCAATGCGCCCGTGGAGAGCACCAGGCAAATCAACATCCAGTATTTCATCTACCGATTCCTTGAAAAAAACCAGGTGTACCGCGTTCAGCCAGGGTGATTGGGGTTACGTTGCAACACCTTATCCAAGATTCGATCGGTCTTCAGCGCCTCGATGGCCAACGAAGGGTGCTCGGCCTCGCCGCGAATATGGGCATTCATGGCCAGCACATGGTGCCACTGGATATGCGCGTGGCACGGCACGTCTAGCACTTCGTTGAATTCGCCTTCCAGGCGCAGCGGTTGCTCCTCGAACACCGAGAACACAATGCGCCCACGACTGCCGATCAGTTCGACCCGGTCTTCCTTGCGATCCGCGACAAAGTTCCAGCAGCCCATGCCCAGCGCGCCCGAGCCGAAAGTCCAGCAGGCCGTCACAGCATCTTCCGCTGCATAGCGCCCGGCCTGACGCGCGGTAAAACCGGACACTTCGACGATATCCCCGGCCAGGTACTGAAACAGATCAAACCCATGGCTGGCCAGGTCGGCAAAGTAGCCACCGCCGGCGATCAGCGGATCGGTGCGCCAGTTGGCGGCGCTGGCATCCTCGGCACCCGGTGGCTTGCATAGGGTCCAGGTGAGGTGACGCAGCTCACCAATGCGCCCGTCCTGTAGCCACTGCCGCACCTGCTGGAAACGCGGCAGGGAACGCCGGTAGTAGGACACAAACAGGTGCAGCCCGGCGCGCTCGAAGGTGCGCTGCATCAGCGCGCTTTGCTCGGCATTCAGGGCCATGGGTTTTTCGACGCAGCAATGCTTGCCGGCGGCGGCCACCATCAGGCTGTATTCCAAGTGGCTGTCGGGGGGTGTGGCAATGTACACGGCCTCCACGTCGGGGTCGTTGATCAGCGCCTGGGCATCGGTGTAGAAGCGGTCAATCTGATGACGTGCCGCATAATCGCGCACGGCCTCCTCACGGCGCCCCATCACCGCGACCAGGGCCGAACCTGGCGCTTTGTAAAAGGCGGGTCCACTCTTTACTTCAGTGACACTGCCACAGCCGATCATGCCCCAGCGTACGGTCGTCATGGTTTACCTCGTGCGTTCTGATCAATCGGGCAGTATCCACATACCCACGGCCACGCGCCATAACCACTTAGCATGACAATTGCATTACACTTTTGTGACAGTTGATTCTTACGAGGCACAGACCATGAAAATCCGGGCAACGGTCATTTGCGAACACGAGGGGCGTATCCTCTTCGTGCGCAAAGCCCGATCAAAATGGGCCTTGCCCGGCGGCAAGGTTGAACGCGACGAACGCCCGGTGGGCGCCGCCGAACGCGAACTGGAAGAAGAAACCGGGTTGAATGTGGATGGCTTGCTGTACCTTCAGGAACTCAAGGCCCGCGACACCGTGCACCATGTGTTCGAAGCTTCGGTGGTGAACATTGAAGACGCGCGGCCATGCAACGAGATCGTCGATTGCCAGTGGCATGCCTATACCGCCATGGACCAGCTGGACACTACGGATGCCACGCGTCATATCGTCAAATCCTTTCTGCGGCGCCTCTAGTAACGGGCGCTGCGGTGGGCGCCGGCTGAAGCTCCCACCGCAGCAGTCAGATGAGCCGTGCAGCAGGTCTCAATAGGTAATCTGAGGTGCAGACGCGGTATCGCTTGACGCTTGATCGTCACGTTTTACCCGGATGTGCTCCGGGAGGCTGTCCACCTGCTCACCGCCAAAATCGGTAATCGCATCCAACGAGTTGGATTGAACCTGGTCGTATGCCGAGGCGGCCACTGGGGAAACACTGTTCATATTTTTTTCCTTCCTACTCTGACCGACGGGGTGCCGGGCATCTTCGAGTACCGTCTTCGTGGCGCCTTCGAAACATCCAGTTCCAAACCACTATCTATCCTTCCGCACTGCCGACCGCTGATCAGCACCGCCCGTGACCTCCCGTCCGTTGCCTCGCGCAACACTTGACTCCCGGCGTGGATCACAAGAGGCTCTTGGCACTTAGCCATCATTTCGAGCAGTCCGTAATGAGCCATATTCCTTCGAGCCAAACCGACAGTGATGTCTACAAAACGCTGCTGGAGTCCACTAAAGCCATACCTTGGCGTATCGAGTGGCAGAGCATGACCTTCAGCTACATCGGGCCGCAGATCGAAACAGTGCTGGGCTGGAGCCAGCAGAGTTGGGTCAGCGTGGACGACTGGGTCGAGCGCATGCACCCGGACGACCGGGAGTATGTGGTGAACTTCTGCGTCTCGCAGTCCCGTGCCGGCGTCGACCATGAGGCCGATTACCGCGCCCTGACGGTGAATGGCGATTACGTGTGGATTCGCGATGTGGTGCATGTGATACGCAAGGACGGCGAAGTCGAAGCACTGATTGGTTTTATGTTCGATATCAGCGAGCGCAAGCAGACCGAAGAGCACTTGATCCGCCTGCAAAAGCAACTTGAGGAATACTCCTATCAGGATGGCCTGACGGGCATCGCCAACCGGCGCATGTTCGACACCGTGCTGGAACGCGAATGGGCCAGCGCCCAGCGCAGCCAATTGCCGCTGTCGTTGATCATTTTGGATATCGATTTTTTCAAGCAGTACAACGACCACTTCGGCCACATCAAAGGCGACGACTGCCTACGCCAAGTAGCGCGCACATTGGCACTGGCCGCGAATCGGCCAAGGGACTTTATCGCGCGGATCGGCGGCGAAGAGTTCGTGTGGTTGCTGCCGGAAACCGACGCTGCATCCGCCCGGCAAGTGGCACGACGCTGCCTGCACCTGATCTGCCAACAGGAGATCGAACATCCGCATTCCTCCGTGTCCCACCTGTTAACGTTGAGCCTGGGTGTCGGCACGCGGCTAGTCACAGCGGGTAGCGAAGCGCTGGAATTCGTCGAGGAGGTCGACAAGTTGCTGTATCAGGCCAAGCATGATGGCCGCATGCGTGCGGCGTTTGCCGACGATTGAACCCGGCCTGCGGCCAAATCACAGGCAAAAAAAATCCCAAGTAGCTGATGGAAACTTGGGATTTAAAAATGCATAAACCGTGGGAGGTGAACGCACGGCTATGGTAACCATTGCAAAAAGCTGTAACAACATTATTTACGTCCTTTCGTCGGATTAAAAACGCTGTAAGTGCTTCAATATCCACATGTTTTTTATGTCTTAGCGGATATTAAGTGCCACCTTTTGGTGCAACTAGTCCACTTATAAAAAAGGGTTATTACTTATAACGGCGCGCTCGCTTTCTTCGATTCTTCGTTCAGTTGTTCGCACGTATCGCGCACATCCGCCCCGCCGAACGCCGTCGCACTAGCCACCCGCGCCACTTGCCGACACAGGGTCAGACGCTCGGCGGCGCTCTGTCGCTGACGGTCCGCTTCGGCGTTGATCTGCATGAAATAGGCGCCGAGCATCAGCGCCACGCCGACCACGCCGGCGACCAGGTAGAGCACGCTGTTGGATGAGGAGTGTTCTGGCTGCTGCATGACCGTTTGCGCCCTGCTCTCGTGGCAATCACGACGCAATTGTATGCAAACGGACATACTGGATTTGTGGTGGATTTGTAATCCGGGTGCGCGTATTTACTTACGCGCCACTTTGTAACGCACGCAGTCCTGATAAAAGCTCTGGCGAATGGCTTCAGGCTTGAGCCGCGAACGGCTGTCGTAGGTTTGCTCGGTAATGCCCATGGCCATCATGCGCATCCACGATTTGCTGAATTTAAGGGTTTGGATTTTCTGACGGGCGGCATACAGCGACACACCCGACAGTTTCAGCTCTTGGGCCCTGGCGGCGGTGCCGGCGCCCCAACTGCACATGTACTTGTCACCCTCACGCAACTCACGTGCCTGCACGGCCGTCGCGCCGCCTGCCAGGGAGCAGGCGATCAGCATGATTCCAACATTGCGCATTTGCATCCCACCTAACCACCTGAAAATAAACGCGATTCTGGCGAGGATTTTGTTACAAAGGGGCCATTAAAATGCCTTATCGCAGGCTCCTCGGCCCGCCCACTTCCCTGTGGGGCGCGAGCTTGGCACACGTCACGTCTTTACCACTGGTAGGTGGCACTCGCCTGTACCGTGCGCTGCGAGCCATACCAGCACCATGAATACGAGTAGCACGACGCGACGTACTCTTTATTGGCCAGGTTGGTGGCGTTCAATGCCAGGCGCAGCTTGTCGTTGAGGTTGACGATATTTGGGATGTCGTAATGCACCGCAGCGTCAAACAAGGTGTAGCCGGGCACTTTCAACGTGTTGGCGGTATCGCCCCAGGAAGAGCCAACATAGCGGGCACCCGCCCCCGCGCCAAAGCCTTTGAGGTGGCCGTCGCGGAAGGTGTAGTCGGCCCATGCCGAAGCGGTATGCCGTGGCACGCCGTAGGTGGTGGTGCCTTCCACCGGGACCGTCGGGCCGACGCCAATATCGCTGATTGGCGCATAGCGCACGGTGCTGTTTGACTTGGAGGCGCGGTTGTCCAGGTAAGCGTAAGCGGCGGTGATATCGAGGTTATCGCTCAGGCTGGCCTTGCCCTCCAGTTCAAAGCCGCGGGATTGCTGTTCGCCATCCTGAATCTGGCAGCGACCGTTACCACACAGGTGGGTCGGATCCGGGTCCATGGTCGGCACGTTGCTCTGGCGCAGGTCGAAAATCGCCGCGGTGATAAAACTGTTGCTGCCCGGCGGCTGATACTTGATGCCCAGTTCATATTGCTTGCCCTCGGTCGGCTTGAACACCGAACCGCCGTAGCCGGTCCCCGATTGCGGGTTGAACGACTCCGCGTAACTCACATACGGCGCCAGGCCGTTATCGAACAGATACACCAGCCCTACACGCCCGGTGAACGCCTCACTGTCCAAGGAGGACTTGCTCTTGGCACCGGTGCGCAGCGTCTTGGTAGTGCCATCGGTGCTGGCCCAGTCATACCGGCCGCCCAGCAGCAGCACCCAGTTGTCCCACTTCATCTGCTCTTGCAGGTAAACCCCGGTTTGCTCGCTGCGTGAAGTGGCGTCCGTGGCGAAGGCCGGCGTGGTCACCGGGGCGCCGTATACGGGATCGAAGATATCCAGTGAAGGCCCCGAGCCATAACCCGCCTTGGTATCGGTGCTGGTGTTCTGGTAATCGGCGCCCATCAACAGCGTATGCTGCAACGGCCCGGTGTCGAATTTGGCCTGCACCTGGTTGTCGAGGTTGTAGGCATCCATGTCCACATCGGTGGCAATGGTCGAGCGAGTAGACGTGCGGTAATCGGCCTGCAGATAGCTGTTGTAGATGCTGCGATAGATGCCCTCGGCACGCAGATAGCGTGCATTCTGGCGCAGCGTCCACACGTCGTTGAAATGGTGTTCGAACGCGTAGCCGACGGAGTAATACTCACGATCGCTTTTCTCGAAGTTCTTTTCACCGTCGTAGTAGTCCACGTCGATCTTGCGCCCGGTGGGGCTGTGCAGCACCGAGCCCCAAGCCGGTACCGAGCCGTAGGATGCGCCCTTGGGGTCTTTCTGAAAGTGCCCCAGCAAGGTCAGCGATGTGTCCTCGTCCGGGCGCCAGGTAAAGGCGCTGGACAACGACTGACGACGGGTCTCGGTGTGTTCGACCTGGCCATCGGCATCGTCGAAAAGACCGGCGACACGGTAGGAATACACCCCTTGATCGTCAAGCGGGCCGCTGAGGTCGAAGGTGGTGCGCTTTTTATCAAAGGTGCCGTATTCGACGCCCACTTCATGGAACGGCACATCCAGCGGCCGCTTGGTAACCATATTGATCACACCGCTGGGCGAACCCTGGCCGTATAGCACCGAGGCGGGGCCACGCAGCACTTCGACCCGTTCCAAATCGAACGCATCTTTCTGCGGCAAGGCATCGCGGCTGGACGGCATGCGCAGGCCGTCGAGGTAAGTGGTGGGCAAGAAGCCACGAATGGTCAACTGGTCGAGGCGCGAGGCGGTGGCGCCACGGGTTTCCGGCACCACGGCGGCGCTGTAGCGCAGGATCTGATTGAGGCTTTCGGCGTTCTGGGCACGCATCTGGTCTTTAGTGACCACCGAGATCGACTGCGGGGTTTCGATCAGCGCGGTATCGGTCTTGGTCGCCGACAGGCTGCGCGTGGCCACATAACCGGGCACCGGACCGGTGGGGCTTTCGGCCTGGTAAGCCGCGTTGATGGTGGTGGCCTGCAGTTGCATGGCCCCGCCGCTGTCCGGGATCGCCTCCAAGCGATAACGGTCGCCGGAAAGTTTCAGCGCCTGCAAACCGGTGCCGGCCAGCAATTGGTTCAACGCCCCATCGATATCGTACTGCCCGCTCACGCCCGGGCTGCGCTTGCCTCGGGTCAGCTCTGCATCGAACGCCAGCACCAGCCCCGCCTGCTCGGCCAGGTTATTGAGCGCCTGGCTCAAATCACCGGCCGGCACCTGGAAGCCGCGCTGGGCGCTGCTTTCTTCGGCGAAGGAGGACTGGACGGTCAACAACGGCACAGCGGCAAAAGCCATCGCCACCGACAAAGCCAGCGGATGCAAGGGACGAGCAAGACGCGACATGATAAATCCTGCGTAATTGAGGTTCTATCTACCATGACGGCCAGCTTGGAAAATCGGGTAAGGATGCGAGGGGTTTTTATTTGAGAATCAATCAGCGCTGGCTGACAGTTGCTTGCCAACAAGCACACGGGTCTTTCCAGGCGCGGCTCAGGCCCAAGCCACTACCAACAACCCTACCCCCAGAGCCAGGCACAACGGTGAATAGCAATACGTATCCCAACGCGCAAACCGCGACCCTCCGACTTTTTTGAAAAAACCCACCAGTTCTGAGTCGCCGATGGCCCTGGCGAACATCAGCACGGCGATGGCGCTGATACCCCATTGCAACGCATGGTGGGATACCGCAGGGAAATACAGGCCGGCGCGCAGGCAGACCAATAGCGCAATCCCCACCAGCCCCATCGCCACCAAAAAGGTGCCCAGGGCCGACGGTTTGAACGCTGGGCGCGGGCCGCTGGCAAATTCGCCGGGCAACTGCGGGATGGCCGCCAGGCTGCCGAGCTTGCCGCCGGCGGCCCAGTACAGGTGGATCACACTGATTCCGGTGAATATGCCGACGATCCAGCGTGCGATCACAAAACTCATCACGGGCTCTCCCTGAAAAGGTCCGGGAAAGGATAGTCGTCCGAGGTTTTTTTGCAGGTATTTCGTCGGGGAGCGAACGGCCTGCTACTTCAGGCTCGCCTCAACCTTCTGCGCCACCTCGTCGGTCAGCCAGGCCTTCCAGACCTCGGGATGGGCCTTGAGAAACGCCTGAGCCACCTCCCTTGGCGGAGTATGGTTTTCACTCATGGTGGCCAAGGCTTTGTTCAGCGGCTCAATGGGAAACTCGACTTTTTCGAAAAACCCGGCGATCTGTGGGTGCGCCTTCTGAAACGGCGTAGACACCCCGATGCTCAACTTGGACGCCAGCGAACGAGTCGGCTTTGGATTGGGGTTGTCTGCGTCGGTCAGGGTTTTCCAGGCCTCGGCATCGAATGGCGGCTCTTCGAGCTGGATCAGTTTGTAGCGCCCCATCAAAGGAGTCGGCGACCAGTAGTAAAACAGCACCGGTTTGCCACGCCGGATCGAGGAGGCGATTTCGGCATCCAGCGCCGCACCCGAGCCGCTGCGGAAGTTCACGTAGCTGTCGTCCAGGCCATAGGCTTTGAGCTTCTGCTGGTTGACCACTTCCGAGGTCCAGCCGATGGGGCTGTTGAGAAAGCGCCCCTTGTCGGGAGATTCCGGGTCTTTGAATACATCCTTGTAGCGCGCCAGGTCTTTTACACTCTTGAGGTCCGGCGCCATCGGTTTGATGCCCTTTGCGGGGTCCCCCTTGACCACATATTCAGGCACCCACCAGCCCTCGGTTGCGCCTTTGACCGTATCGCCCAGACCGGCCACTTTGCCTTCGGCCTCGGCCTTGACCCACACGGGACTACGGCCAGCCCACTCCTCGCCGATCACCTGGATGTCATTCTTGGCCAGGGCGGTCTCCAGGGTGATGGTGGTACCGGGCAACGTGTCGGTGGGCAAGTCATAGCCCTTCTCGACGATAAACCGCAGCACTTCGGTGATCAGGCTGCCGCTTTCCCAATTCAGGTCGGCAAAATGCACCGGCGTTTGCTCGGCCGCCGCGGGCAACGAAGCCATCGATAGACTCAGGCTCGTCAGGGACGCCACCAACAGGGTTCTCAAACCTTTCATGCCTTACCTCGCGTAATGCAGCCATAGCGGATGGCTTTGCCGCGAACGCGCGAAGCCTCTGAATAGTTAAGTCAACTCAACTGTAGTAGAGGTTCCGGAAGACGACACACGCGTGTGCTGTGGACGCTTTACTCGCTGGCCTTGAAGGTGACCAGTTCGCCCTTGCGCCACTTGGCGGCCTTGCCGGTCACGGTTTTAAGGGTTTTGGTCAGACCCTCCTGCAATTGTTCATGGGCGGCGAACACCAGCATCACACTGTGGCCTTCCTTGAACACGATGCCCTCGCCTTCGGCCGAAGAAACAAAGGCGTAATCACCCAGGCCATATACCGTCAACTTGATGTCGCGGAACTTCAATTCGAACTTACCGCCTTCGCGGCTGGGCAATACCGCCGCGCGAAAATGGTCGCCCACTTTGAGTTCAAGACGCTGTTTGTCATCCACCACCAACGCCGTTTCGGTGTCGATTTCGGCGACGTAGATGCCTTCCGGCGTCTGCTCAGTGATGTAAACAAAACGGGATTGGAACTGTTTGACCAACTTTGCGCGCAAATCACCCAGCACGAACAATGCGTGCATATCCAGATTACTGACTGCCAAGGAAAAGCCCCCACATCGAAAAAAGTACGGCCTGCAGAAACAGGCAGCACACTAAAACGGCCAATACGGCACGATCACCTGATGCACTTATTGAAAAAACTGAAGAAACTTCCTGTCGTATTGCACGCCTCGTACGGGCGCACACGATGGACCTTATGCAAGGTCACCGGGACTGACAGGAAATCACAGGTTCAACGACCCGAGAATACGGGTCGCACCGCTTCAGAGAATAACCCCAATCAAAAACGTAGTTTCCGACAGTTCACACAAAAATTACTTGGCGTGGAACCGAGTGTCGACCCGCGACGACAATGGTAGAACAGCGATAGGGTTCAAACCACCCGAACCGTTTGCGGTAAGTCACAAGATCGATAGGAGCTGACCATGCAACGACGTCACTATCAGGCTACGTCTTCCGGCACTCGTTCATCATGTCCAGACGAGCGCCAATATTACTGCTTGCCAGGCCTGGAAGGGTACTCCAATTCTGTTCTTTACCAAGTGGTACCTGCCGGGAGGAACTTCTTTCATATCCTGGAAGTGACCAGTGGCCGAATCAGGGGTTTCCGCAGCAACCATATCAAGGCGTGTGAACTGGCCAAACAACTGGAAGCCAGTCTGCACGATGGGATCGTTTCGTCACCTGGTTGACTTTACCGCGCCACAGCCCTCCAACAACTGCCATACTGACCCGTCCATTGAAGTTTGCCCCGCCGGCGGGTCAGGTTTCATCAGTGCAGTTGAATACCTCGAAGGGAAGGCGATACGTGACGGAATTTGATATTGGCGAATTTTTTATCCGTGGCGAAGCCAGGGAAGTTGACGGTGAATTTCAAGCGGTCATCGTAATGCGTGCCAAACCGCCCCTGACCACTACTACCACCCACCAAGTGGAAAAAGACCGTTGGTTCAAGACCGTGGAGGCCGCTGCCAGCGCCGCCAAAGAGTCGGCCCAGGCCCTCAAGACGGCCGTGGATGCCGGCGCACTGACCTGCTGACGAACAAATTCGAACTCTGCCGTGTCAGGGCCCTCCCATGCATAACGCTGCTCACTTTGCATGGAGATACCAATGGACACCACCCCCCCTACCCTGGAAACCCTGTTCGATCAACTTGGCCTGGATTCATCCCAAGAAGGTATTGAGCGGTTCACCGCCGAGCACCGCCTGCCGGACGACGTCAAATTGGTCGACGCCCCGTTCTGGAGCGCGCAACAGGCCAGTTTTCTCAAAGAGCAACTGCACGTCGACGCCGAATGGGCGCCGGCGGTGGACGACCTGAACGCGCTGTTGCATGAGCCCGCCAAGGCGTAACGCGAGCGCCACGCCCGACCTCAGCGCTTGGCGCTTTCCGGTTTATAACCCAGGCGCAACCCGCCCCAATGCCGGCCGTTGACCATGATCGGTACCGACAGATCATGCATCAGCTCGCCGGTATCGCGGGTGTAGGTCTGCAGTAACACCGCCTGCTGATGACTGCCGCAGCGAATGCCTGTGCGGTCGTCGAACTTACGTTTGGTGCGGTTCTGCACCGCATCCACTTTGGCATCGCCGGTCAACGGCTGGGAAAACGCATTATTGTGGGTCGGCACGTAGCCCTGTGGCGTGCAGGCGATGGCAAATACCAAGCCTTCGTGACGCGGCAATAGCGCCTCTTGGATCGCCGGTAGCACCTTGTCGGTGTAACTGTCGAAGCGGGTGTAGTACTTGCTCGGGCTGGTGTTGGGAATCGGGGTATAAGTACGGTCGAACAGGTCATCCAGGCTGATGCGGTTTTGCTGTATATCCGCTTCGAATTGCGCAGCGATGCGGCTGGCGCCCTCGCGGGCCAGGTCGTAGATCCGTTGGTGATAGTCGTCCAGCCCCACCGCCGCCAGACGCTCGCTGATGGTTTCGGCCTGCCCTTCCATCTGGATCGCGGCGTCGGCCAACTGCCGGGTTTGCTCGTCGCTGATGCTCAAATCGCAGCGCATCTGTTCCACCGCATGGAACAGGCTGTCGAGCTGCGCCTGGTTGGTGTCGGTGCCCTGGGCGATTTCATTGACTTGGCCTTCCACATCGGCGGCGAGGCTGGCAATGCTTTCCAACTGTTCGCCGGCGTGCTCCACCTGCTCGACGCCGGTGTGCAAATCCGCCGATAACTGGCGAATCTGCTCCACGACCTGAGCCGTGCGCTGCTGGATATCCGCCACCATCACCCCGACTTCATCGGTGGCCGTGGCGGTACGCCCGGCCAGCCCGCGCACTTCGTCGGCCACCACCGCAAACCCGCGCCCATGCTCACCGGCCCGTGCCGCCTCGATGGCGGCATTGAGCGCCAACAGGTTGGTCTGGCTGGCGATGGACTGGATCACCAGGGTGACCCGCTGGATTTCCTCGCTGCGCTGGCTCAAGGCTTCGATCAGCTCTCGGCTGGCATTGGCGCGCTGGCTGAGCTGACGCATGCGGGTGATGGAGTGCACCAGCACTTCCCGGCCTTCGGTACTGCGCTGATGGGCCTGGCTGGCGGCCCCCAAGGCCTGGCGGCTGAGCTGGGAAGTGACCTGTTCGGTGCTGATCATGACTTCGGCATTGCTGACAATCTGTTTGGCCGCCGTCAATTGCGACTGCAGGCGCGCGGCCAATTGCTTGACCGAATAGGCCACGCCGGCAGCGGACAGTGCGTTATGGCTGGTGGTGTAGGACAGATCCCGGGTCAGTTCGCCAATCGCATCGACGGCTACCGGCGCAGGGCCGACCGGGCGGCTGCGCAAGCGAGGCAGCCAGATCACCAACAGGGCGATGGGCAGACACAGGTAGATCGGCAGCTGGGCGAATGCCAGGCCTAACAATATCAGCACCAGAGCAGTGCTCTGCAACAGCGGCGTCAGCCAGCCGGGCAACCGGCGCGCCACCGCGTGTGGCGGCACTGCTGCGCCCATCAGAGATCCGTCCCCAGCCATTTCGTCACCCCCACTGATTGTCTTTATTGTCACGGCATTAAACGCCACTATCCGGCCATTGTCCATGGGCCTTTAGTGGGGTGCCGTGCAGTAGATCAATAGTAGACGGGGTGTGGCGGGTATTCCTGCGGGGAACCATGCGGACGGCTCCCCGGCTTCACCGCATCAGGCTTGGCGCTGATGCTTGTCGATCTGCTCGTGACGCTCTTGCGCTTCGATGCAGTACTTGGTGGTCGGGCTGATCAGCAGGCGCTTGAGGCCGATAGGCTCGCCGCTGTCGTCGCACCAGCCAAAGGAATCTTCCTTGATGCGTTCCAGTGCACGCTCAAGCTGCGGCAGCATGCGCTGGTCGCGGTCGATGGCGTTGACCAGCCAGGTGCGCTCTTCTTCCACGGAAGCAGCGTCGGCCGGGTCAGCCGGGGTGTCCAGGCTTTCAATGGCGATACGGTTCTGTTCAATGCGCTCGTGGTGTTCCACTTTCATGTCTTGCAGCAACTTCTCGAAAAAAGCGTGCTGTTCGGCATTCATGTAGTCATCCGCCGGCATGGCCAGCAACTTTTCCTTTGTCATTGATTTCTCTATAAAAAATACGTGCATTAAGGCGAATAAGGGAGCGTTCCGGCCGACCTGTGCAGGTCTCGGAAGGGCGCCATCCATTCCAAGCGCCACCCGGCACTCAATTTACGAGGGGCGGCAGTCTAAGGCCGACTTGAGGGCGCAGCAACTGAAAAGACAGGCATTTTTTCCGATATAACCCCCAAAGACACCAGGACGGGCTTGGCGAATGGTCATCGGAGTGCGTTTATAGCAGGAAAGTTCGTAGAGCAGCTATAAGCCGCAAGCTGCAAGCGACAAGCTGTAGAGCTCGTCGGACTTGCAGCTTGCAGCTTGTGCCTTGTGCCTTGTGCCTTACAGCTCAGCGTTTAAGCTTGCGCTTATTGCGATATTGGTCGATCACCACCGCCACCACAATAATCAAGCCCTTGATGATGTCTTGGATATACGCATCCACCCCTACAAAGGTAAACCCGCTGGCCATCACGCCCAGAATCAGCGCGCCGATCACGGTGCCGGTGATGCGCCCTACCCCGCCCGCCAGGCTGGTCCCGCCGATCACTGCGGCGGCAATCGCATCCAGCTCATACGACATGCCCATGCCGGCCTGACCCGTGGCGGCCCGCGCCGAGGCAACCACCCCGGCCAGCCCCGCCAACAGACCGGCGATGCTGTAGACGATGATCAGGTGACGCTTGACGTTGATCCCCGACGTTCGCGCCGCCTGCATATTGCCGCCGATGGCATAGGTGTACTTGCCGTACTTGGTGTAACGCAGGGCGATATGAAAGATCACCGCCACCACCAGGAAGATGATCACCGGCATCGCGCCGTGGCCGATCGCGGTGTAGGAATCAGACAGCATGCTCACCGGCTGGCCTTCGGTGTAATAGCGGGCCAGGCCACGGGCCGAGACCATCATGCCCAGGGTGGCGATAAACGGTGGGATCCCGGTAACGGCGATGATGCTGCCGTTGATCGCTCCCGCCAGCAGCCCAACTCCCAGGCCCATGGCGACCGGAATCCACACCGGCAAGTCGGTCAGGCTGGGAAACACCGCCCGCGAGAAGTCCGACGTCTGCGCCAGGCTGGCGGCGATCATCGCCGACAGCGCCAGCACCGAACCCGAAGACAAGTCGATCCCCGTGGTAATGATCACCTGGGTCACGCCGATGGCCAGCAAGCCAATGATCGACACTTGCAGGATCATCAGTACCAGGCGCTGGGAGTTCATCAGGAAACTCTGATCGCGCACGATCCAGCCAAACACCTCAAACACCAGGCCGATGCCGATCAGCACCAGGAAGATGCTCAGCTCGGTGGGCATTCGACGCCGATGTTTGACCGGCGCCGAGGCTGGCTTGTTATCCGTTATTGCGTTCATAACCATTCACCTTTTTTATTCTGAAGCGCAGGCCAACCGCCGGCCCGCGCGGCGGTGCGTCAGTGGACTGCGGTCATACCCGAGGCCAGATGCATGACTTTTTCCTGGGTCGCTTCGCTGCGGTCCAGGGTGCCCATCAGTTCGCCTTCGTGCATTACCATCACCCGATCGCTCATGCCCAGCACCTCGGGCAACTCCGAAGAAATCATGATCACCGCCATGCCCTCGCTGGCGAGGAACGAGATCAGTCGATAGATCTCAGCCTTGGCGCCGACGTCGATGCCGCGGGTCGGCTCGTCGAGGATCAGCAGGCGTGGGTTGGTCATCAGCCAGCGGGCCAGTAGCGCCTTCTGCTGATTGCCGCCGGACAAGGTGTCGATGCACTGCTCCAGCGACGGCGTTTTCACCCGCAGCTTCTTGCACATGTCTTCGCACAGTGCGCGCAGGGCTTTCTGTTGGATAAAGCCGTTGCCCGAATAGTGGTGCAATACGGCCATTTCCATGTTTTCCAGCACCGACAGACAGGGGAACAGGCCACTGAGCTTGCGGTCCTCGGTCAGCAGTGCAAAGCCTTTGTCGATGGCCATATGCGGGTCGGTGATGCGCACCGGCTCGCCGTCGAGGGTGATCTGGCCGCCGTCGGCGGGGGTGATACCGAACAAGGTTTCGGCCACGTTGGTGCGGCCCGAGCCCATCAGCCCGGCAATTCCGAGAATCTCCCCGGCGTGCAGGTCGAACGACACATCCTTGAACACCCCGTCCAGGCGCAGGTTGCGCACCGACAGCAAGCGCTCGCCGATGGGCGTTTCGCGCACCGGGAACAACTGGCTCAGCTCGCGGCCCACCATCATCGAAATCAGGCTGTCGCTGTCCATGCTGTCGGCCCGTTGCAGGCCGATGTACTGACCGTCGCGGAACACCGCCACTTCATCGGCGATGGCGAACACTTCGTCCATCTTGTGTGTGATATAGACGATGCCTTTGCCCTGGGACTTGAGGTCGGCAATGATCGAAAACAGATGGGCCACTTCCTTCTCGGTGATGGCCGATGTCGGTTCGTCCATGATCAGGATGTCGGAGTTGTAGGACACCGCTTTGGCAATCTCGACCATCTGCCGCTCGGCGATGCTCAGGTTGCCCACCTGTTCCTCGGGGTCCAGGTTGATGCGCAAGCGCGCCAGCAAGTCGGCGGTGCAGCGGTGCATTTCGCGGTGGTTGACCATGCGCAGGCCATTGAGCTGCTCGCGGCCGATCCAGATGTTCTCGGCGATGCTCATGTGCGGCATCAGGTTGAGTTCCTGATGGATCATCGCAATCCCGGCCTTCTGCGCGGCCAGCGGGGTGTCAAATACGATCGGCTCGCCTCGCAGGCGGATTTCGCCGCTGTCGGGCTGGTAGATGCCGGCGATGATCTTCATCAACGTCGATTTGCCCGCACCGTTCTCGCCCATCAGCGCCAGCACGGAACCGGGGCGCACGCGCAGCTGCACATCGTCCAGGGCCACGACACCGGGGAAGCCTTTGCTGATGTTGAGGATTTCCAGCAGGTAGGGTTCGTCCAGCGCACGGGGCTGGATACCCGCAGGCTGCGAGGCTGTGGCTTGAGCGAGCATAGACAGGTACTCCATCGACAGGGCGGGCACGACCGCCCTGCCGGCTTATTATTGTGAGGTCGGGGCTACTTGAAGTCTTTGACGTTGTCCGGAGTGATCAGCTTGAACGGGATCACCACGTTCTGCTCCGTCGCCTCGTTTTTTGCCATCTTGCGCGCCGCTTCCACCGAGCCGACGGCCTGGCCCTTGGCGTCCTGGAATGCCGACGCAGCCATGTCCCCCTTGGCGATCGCGTTCAAACCGTCCGGTGTGCCGTCGACACCGGCGATCAACACACTGCCCTTTTCCTTGCCGGCTGATTTCAAGGCCATGGACGCACCGATAGCCATCTCATCGTTGTTGGCCAGCACCGCGTCGAATTCGCGGCCCTGGGTCAACCAGTCGTTGACCAGCGTCATGCCCTTGTCGCGTAGCCAGATCCCAGTTTGTTCCTGCTCGATCTTGATGTCCGGATACTTGGCCAGCACCTCTTTCACGCCCTTGGTGCGGTTGGTGGTGGAGTTGTTCGCCAGGTCACCCAGCAGGATCACGATCTTGCCCTTACCGCCGAGTTTTTCGGCGATGTACTGCATTTGCAGCTTGCCGGCTTCGACGTCGTCGGAGGTCACGGCCACGACATCCTTGGGCAGGTCCTTCTGATCTGGCCGGCGGTTGACGAACACCAGTGGGATTTTCGCGGCGGTGGCGGCCTTGATGATGTTGGCGGTCGATGCGGTGTCCACTGGGTTAACGATAATGGCGTCGACTTTCTGGCTGATAAAGTTCTCGACCTGGCTCAGTTGCTTGACCACATCGGCGCGGGCGTCTTCGAACTGCAGCTGCACGCCATCACCCTTGGGGTACGACTTGGCTTGCTTGTCCATGTCTTCACGCAGGTAGGTCAGAAAGGTGTCATCGAATGCGGACATGCTCACGCCCACTTTGATATCGGCGGCGCTGGCAAACCCACTGGCCAGCAGCATGGACAAGGCCAGCGCGGTAAAACGGATCGGGGTCTTCATGAACGGTCTGTCTCCACTTTCTTGTTGGTTTTGTTGGACGTTGCGTTGTTCAGAGCGAGGTGGGCAGTCGTACGACTGGCGCGCCGGGAATGCAGCACACCAGCGCGTCGTTATTTTCGACACACAGCACATTAAGGAAGGAGAAGTAGAACGGGCGGGTGCTGGGCAGACCGCGCGGCGCGGAGATGGGGCGTAAAACTCGCAGTACAGCGTTGAAGATTTTCATCTGACGGTACCTGGTTGTTTTTGATCTTGTTTTTGTTGAGCCGTGCGGATCGAGCCCGCGACGTACTTTTTGCAACCTGGAAAAGACTTTATTGGAAAATAATTTCCATATCAACTTGTTTTAGAATTTTATTCTATTTTTGTTGAAACCACCTGCTGGCGCTCGGCGCTCAGGCGTGCGGCGTCCAATATACGGGTGGTTTCCAGCGCGTCATAGGCGTTGACCGGCAGCGGTCCCTGGCCTTGTACGGCGGCTTGCAACTGACGATAGAACTGGGTCCAGCAGCCCTTCTCCGACGGCACGCGTTCACGTTCCGGGCCCTGCTCGAACCAGCCCCAGCGTCGGTGTTCTTCGGCGCCCCAGTGCTCGCCCTCGGTTTTCGGCGATTTGCCGGCCATCAGTGCTTCTTCCTGGCCGTCCAGCCCCTCGACGGTGTAACAGCCGGCGCTGCCACTGACGCGAAAGCGCGGCGCCTGGCTGTTTTGCAAGGCATTGCCCCACAGGTGGGAAATCACCCCGTTGGCATGGGTCAGAGACACAAAAAAACCGTGGTCGACATGGGGATGTTCGGCGCTGTAGTGCAATTGCGCGAATACCCTGTCCACCGGGCCGAACAGTTGCAGCGCCTGGTCCACCAGGTGGCTGCCTAAATCCCGCAGCCAACCGCCACCGCTGGCGTTGCCCACCGCCTGCGGGCTGTAGCGTTCCACCCGCGATTCAAAGCGGCTGATAGTGCCCAGGGCGCCGGCATCGATAAGTTTGCGCAGGGTCAGGTAATCCGAGTCCCAGCGGCGGTTCTGATAAACACTGAGCAGCGTACCCTGGCGCTCAGCCGCGGTAATCAGCGCCTGGGCTTGCTCGGCGTTGGCGGCAAAAGGTTTGTCGCTGACCACCGTCACACCGTGCTCGATGGCTTCGAGCACCAGTGCCGGGCGACCTTTAAGCGTGGTGGAAATCACCAAGGCATCCACACCGGCTTCGACGATCTGGCCGATGCTGTTGAATGCCTGGACACCCGGGTGGTCGGCATTCAATTGCTGGCGCCGTTCGGGGGAACGGGTGACCACGCCGACAAACGTGGCACCGGGCAAGGTTGCAATCAGCGGCGCATGAAAGAAGCGCCCTCCATGGCCATAGCCAACTAGTCCAATTCGCATGATTGACTCCTTGATTGAAGTGCAAACCCAATCCAAAGGGGGAAGGAACCAGCCCTCCCCACCTTGACCGAGTGTCAGCCGTAGAAGCGTGGGCGCTCCGGCAAGCTGACCTTGACGATCTGCCCACTGCCCTGCGCCTCGATACACGCATCCGCCGCCACCGCCGCCGCATAGCCGTCCCACGCCGACGGCCCGCCCACCTTGCCGGCGCGTACGCTATCAATAAAGGCTTGCAACTCCACGTCATAGGCACCGATAAAGCGGTCCTTCCAATCCATCAGGATCGCATTGGACAGCTTCGCCTCGCTACGCAGTTGCACCTGGGACGGTTCCGGCAATTTGGCGATGCCGCTCTCTCCCACCACTTCGCACTGGATGTCGTAGCCGTATTGGCAGTTCACGAACACTTCCACGTCGATGCGCGTGCCCTTGGCGGTTTCCAGCAGCACGATCTGCGGATCGCGCAAATGGGCCAAGGCCTTGCTGGTCTTGCGTGGGAACACCACTTGCACCGACACGTAGTCGTCGTCGAGCAGCCAGCGCAGCACATCCAGTTCGTGGATCAGGGTGTCGGTGATTGCCATGTCGGTCTTGTAGTTTTCGCCCACCCTCGGGTTGCGGTGTGCGCAGTGCAGCATCAAGGGCTCGCCGATCTGGCCGCTGTCGATCACGGCTTTAAGGGCGCGATAGCCCTCGTCGTACGGGCGCATAAAGCCCACCTGCACCAGGCGCTTACCATGGGCCACTTCGGCGTCGACGATCTTGCGGCAGCCTTCGGCGGTCACCGCCAGCGGCTTTTCGCAGAACACCGGCTTGCCGGCGGCAATCGCGGCGAGCACGAACTCTTCGTGACTCGGCCCCCAGGAGGTCACCAGAACCGCTTCAACCTCGGCCGAGTTGATCAGCGCATGGCCGTCTGGGTACACCTCGGCGGCCAGCTGCAAGTCGGCAACTACCTTGGCGGCCTGTTCCAGATTGATGTCGGTCACCGCCACCACCTGGCTATTGAGCAAGGTCTGGCTGCAACGACGGATATGGTCGCGGCCGATGGCGCCGGTCCCGATAACACCTAGCTTCAAAGACATACATACACTCCTCTTGTTATTAGTACTGCCGGGCCTTGGCCAGGTGCTCGTTGAGTTTCTTCGCCGCCGCGTTCGTGCGTTCGCTGGTGGAGACCTGCGCCACCCCTACCCGCCACCAGGACAGGTAGCCGTGAACCATGGTCTTGGGCAGCACTTTAATGTCGATCAGGGTTGAGACGGTTTGCGTGCGCGCATCGGCCAGCGCGGCCTGTAATTGCTCCACGCTGCTGACTTTGTAGGTCTTGCAGCCATAGGCCGCCGCATTCATGGCGAAGTCCACCGGCACCAGGCCGCCGTCGAGCTGGCCGGTTTCGGGGTTGCGGTAGCGGAATTCGGTGCCGAAGCTGTCCATGCCGTTGCCGATCTGCAGGTTGTTGATGCAACCGAAGGCCATGTTGTCCAGCAGCACCACGTTGATTTTGCGCCGCTCCTGAATCGAGGTAGCCAGCTCGGAATGCAGCATCATGTAGGAGCCGTCGCCGACCAGGGCATAGACCTCCTTGCTCGGCTCGGCGAGCTTCACGCCGAGGGCGGCGTTGATCTCGTAGCCCATGCACGAGTAGCCGTATTCGACGTGGTAGGTGTTGACGCCCTTGCTGCGCCAGGCGCGCTGCAAATCGCCAGGCAAGCTGCCGGCGGCGGCGACGATAATTGCATCGTCGGCCACCGTCTCATTGAGCACACCCAGGACCCGGCTCTGGGTCAGGCACGAACCGGTCAGCTCGATAAATTCCCGCAGTACTGCGCGGTCCAGGTGGTCATCCACTTCCGGCACGAAGTCATCGCCGTGGTACTCCACCTGATGCACGCGGTCGACTTCGGCGTCCAGTTGCGCCTTGGCGTCGGCAATCTGCTCGCCCCAACCTGCGCGGTAGTCACCGAGGGCGTCGGTCAATGCTTGAAGGGCAACCTGCGCATCGGCCAGCACCTGCACGCCATCGAGTTTCAACGCATCGGCGGGGCTGATATTGAGGTTGAGAAACGTCACATCCGGGTGCTTGAACAGGGATTTGGACGAGGTGGTGAAGTCGGTGTAGCGCGTACCGACGCCAATGATCAGATCGGCCTCGGGCGCCAGCAGGTTGGCCGCCAGGCACCCGGTTTCGCCGATGCCGCCGACATTAAGCGGATGGCTGGACACCACCGCGCTCTTGCCCGCTTGCGTCTCGGCGAAGGGAATATCGAAGCGCTCTGCGAACGCTTGCAACGCCGCATTCGCACCGGAGTACTTGACCCCGCCACCGCAGATGATCAGCGGTTTACGTTTGCCTCGGATGGCCGCCAGCGCATCGCCAAGCATCGCGGCGGTGGCTGGGCGACGCTCGATACGGTGCACGCGTTTTTGCAAGAAGTAATCCGGATAGTCCCAGGCTTCGGCCTGCACATCCTGGGGCAAGGCCAGGGTCACCGCGCCGGTTTCCGCCGGGTCGGTGAGCACGCGCATGGCGTGGATCGCGGCGCTCATCAGTTGTTCGGGACGGTTGATGCGGTCCCAGTACTTGCTCACGGACCGAAACGCATCGTTGGTGCTGATGCTCAGGTCGTGGAACTGCTCGATCTGTTGCAACACCGGGTCGGGCTGGCGGCTGGCGTACACATCGCCGGGCAACAGCAACAACGGAATGCGGTTGGCCGTGGCGGTGGCCGCCGCAGTGAGCATGTTCGCCGCACCCGGCCCGACCGAAGCAGTGCATGCATACACTTTGCGCCGCAGGTGCTGTTTGGCAAAACCGATGGCCGCGTGGGCCATGCCCTGCTCGTTACGGCCCTGGTGCACCACCAGGTCACCGCTGTCCTGCTCCAGGGCCTGGCCCAGGCCGAGCACATTGCCGTGGCCGAAAATCGTGAACACGCCGGCGACGAACTTGCTCTGCACGCCATCGACTTCGATGTACTGGTTGTCCAAAAACTTCACCAGGGCCTGGGCCATGGTCAGTCGGGTGGTGGTCATGTTGCGCCCCTTATCGTTTCTGCAGATGGGCGATGCTTGCCCCTAGCGCCTGCTGGATATCCGTCATTTCATGCACGCTGGCGGCGAACGGTTCGAACGACAGGTAACCGCCGTAGCCGCTGCTGAGAAGGGTGTCGATTTGTGCGGTATTGCCGAGGATGTCGCCCTCGCCCACCAGCACGCGGTGGCGGTCGCGGATCGAGTTGAGTGGCGCGTCGGTCTCTTCCACGCCGGAGATATGCACCAGCCCGGTCAATTGCGGGAAGAATTCCTGCTCGCCGGCCAAATAGTGGTGGAAGGTGTCATGCACCAGACGGAACACATCCAGGCCGCCGATGGCCTGGATCGCATCCACCGCCACGCGCTTGCGGCGCATTGCACACGCTTCAAAACCCAGAGGCTCGATAAAGCCGAGGATGCCGTACTCGCGCAGGATCGGCGCCAACTCGCTCAAAGCCGTGCGCAAACCGGCGGCACGCTGGGCCTCGTTGCGCGTATCACCGGGCTCGTTGAACGGGCACATCACCAGGCCCTGGGCGCCGCATTCACGAGCATAGTCGGCCATGGCGATGGCCTGGGCGCGACGTTCGTCGTTCCATACATCGAACGGGTACAGCGCGTTGATCGACAGCACCGTGATGCCCTGGGCCGCGCACGCTTCACGTACATGGCTGGCCGGGGTGCCGTATTCGATCTGGCGACCTTCGAGATCGTTACGGATCTCAATGGCATCGCACTTGAGCGAAGCCGCCAGCTGGATGAACGCGTCCAGTGACAGGTGCGGAGCGACCATGCGGTTAAGGGCAAAACGTAAAGGCGAATACATTGTTATTGTTCTCCGTCCAAACCGCTCGATCAAAGGTCCAGCAGCCAACTGTGCTGCGGGTCGTTATGGAAATGCCAGGCACGCTTGGGGCCGGCCATCACGTTCAGGTAATAGGACTCGTAGCCGTACGGCACGCTGACCGGGTGATAGCCCTTGGGCACCACCACCAGGTCGCTGTTTTCCACGGCCATGGCCTGGTCGATGCTGCGGTCGTCGGTGTACACCCGCTGGAACACAAAGCCTTGGGGCGGGTTGATCTGGTGGTAGTAGGTCTCTTCGAGAAAGCTCTGGTGCGGCAGGTCGTCGGTGTCGTGTTTGTGCGGCGGGTAGCTCGACGAATGCCCCGACGGCGTGCGCACTTCCACCACCAGCAGCGAATGGGCCGGCGCGCTGTCGGGCAGGATGTCGCACACATAGCGGGTGTTGGCGCCTTTGCCGCGCACGCTGCGCTTGCAGTCCTCGGGACGGATCAGGCGTGGTTCGTAACCCGGCGCGCCGGGAGCGGCGCACACGGCAATCTGCACATCGCTCAAGGCCGTGACCTGGGCGTCGGTGCCCGGCGGAAGGTACGCGGCGAACGGCGACTTGTCCTCGAACACCGACTGGCGATCACCGAGGTTCTGCCAGTTGAAGCCTTCGCCTTCAATATTCACCCGGCCACTGAGCAGCACCAGGCACAGCTCTTTATCACCGGCGCTGACCGGCAGGGTTTCGCCCAGGCTCAGGCGGTAGGCCGAGAAGCCCACGTACTCCAGCCGCCCTGCTTCCAAGGCAACCATGGTTTGTCCGCGTTTGCTGCTTTTGACCAACAAGCTCATCACTCAAGTCCTCTCGTTGAGAAGCGCACGCAAGGTGTCGTAGCCCTTTTTCGCATAGATATAGCTGGGCGCCACGGCCGGGTCCTGCTCGGCCTCCACCACCAGCCAGCCCTCATATTTCGCGGCCATCAATGCATCCAGCAGTTCGGCAAAGTCGATATCGCCATCGCCGGGCACGGTGAACGTGCCGTTGACGATGCAGTCGGGGAAGCTCCACATCTGGTTGCGCGCCAACTGCACCACCGGCTTGCGCACGTCCTTGAAATGCACATGGCAAATGCGCCCGATGTGTTTGCGCAGCACTTCGATGGGTTCGCCGCCGCCCATGTAGCAATGGCCGGAATCGAACAGCAGGCCGACCTCAGGGCCGGTGCGCTGCATCAGTTGATCGATGTCCTCAGGAGACTCAACGTAAGCGCCCATATGGTGGTGGTACGCCAGGCGCACGCCCTGGGACAGGGTGAAGCGCGCCAGTTCGGTGAGTTTGTCGGCATAGTCCTGCCAGGCCTGTTCGCTGTGGAAACGCGGGCGTTCGATCAGGCGAATGCGCGAGCCCTGGATCGAATCGGCCACCTCGCCGTACACCAGCACATGGGCGCCGTTCTGCTTGAGCAGCTCGACATGGCCGGCGATGGCTTCGATTTCCTCGGCCACCGAACGCCGGGCCAGGCGACTGGAATACCACCCCGACACCAGCGCCAGGTCATAGGGCCGCAGCACATCGCCGACGCCTTTGGCGTCCTTGGGGAACTTGCCGTTGAGTTCGAAACCTTCGTAGCCGATGTCCTTGCCTTCGCTCAGCGCGGTGCTGAGCGGCGTTTCACCGCCCAGGGCCGGGAGGTCGTCGTTGCTCCAGGAGATCGGGTTGATGCCAATTCGGATTGCGGGCATGGCTGCACCTTTATTATTTTCAGGTATCACTGAGTTCTGCTTTTTGTGGGAGGGAGCTGGCCCCCTCCCACATTGGAATTGCAGCGCACATTCAAAGCTGTGGTCAGGTTCGCGCGCTGCGCCAGGCGTTGATCAGCTGTTCGAAGGTCGCCTGGACCTGCTGGATCAATGTCTCATCATCGATCTCCCCCGCCATCCACAAACGGCTGGGTTCCTGAAAGATCGTGCGGCCCACCGCAAACCCTCGGCATGTCGTGCTCTGACTGGCCTGCTGGAACCCGGTCGCCAGGCATTCGGCCGAGGCATTCAGACCCAGCAGCACCACACCACGGCAGTACGGGTCGCGTTCCTGGATCAGCTCATCGAGTTTTTTCCAGTCTTCGGCCGACTGCGCCTCGATCTTCCACCACGCCGGGTAGATACCCAGGTTGTACAGGCGCTTGAGGCTGCGGTAGAGCACATCTGGGTAGGTGGATGGGTGATCCTTGGGTGGGATGACTTCCAGCAACAGCTCATGGCCGCTGACCAGGGAGGCGTCGTACACCGCCTTGAGTTGCGCTTCCTGCTCCAGGCGCAGCAAGGGTTCATCGTCGGGATGAAACTGCACCAGGCACTTGATGATCTGCTCCTGGGGCCAGGCGATCAGGTTGCTGCCAATGGACCGGCCATGCTCGAAGGCCAGCGGCCGCGAGTTCTGCACTTCCACCGGCCGCGCGATCCACCAGCCGCGCCCGCTGGCCGCATTGAGTGCGTCCTGGCCGAAGCGCTGGTCGGCGAGCAGGCCCACATCGGCCTCCACGCCCTGCTCGGCGAGCTTGCGCTCCACCCGTTCGACGGCCTGGATAAACAACTGCTTGATGTCGCTGATGCGCGCTGGGTCCTGGCCACCGCGTTGGGCCAAGTCCACCAATTGCCAGCGATGGTCGAAGGCGAAGATAAACAGCTGCTTCCACTGTTTGCGCGGCACCGTCACCCGGTGCAGGCGTTGCAGGGTCTGGTCCTGATCGGGCCGGGTGATCGGCACGGGGCTGCTGAACAAGTAATCCAACTCCGCCGGCGTGGGCATGGCCGGCGCGCAGGCATGGCGCGATACAACCAGCCCGCCGCAGGCATTGGCCAACTGGCTGCAACGCTCGTCGCTGGCGTCATTCAGCCACCCGCTGAGAAAGCCCGACATAAAGGCATCGCCGGCCCCCAATACATTAAGCACTTCCACCCGCACGCCGGGGTAGATCGCACCGTCTTCCAAGCGCGCCGGGATCGCGCCATGGATCACCGTGCACCCTTGCGGGCCGAGCTTGACCACCAGCGTCGCCGGGGTCAGCTCACGCACCGTGCGCAAGGCCGTGAGCAAATCCTCGCTACCGCCCGCGATCAAAAACTCTTCTTCGGTGCCGACGATCAGATCGAAGCGCGGCAGGATGTTCTGCACATGCTGGCTGACATTGCGGTCGGCAACAAAGCGGGTTTCGCCGTCGGCCTTGCCCGCCAGCCCCCACAGCACCGGGCGGTAGTCGATATCGAGCACACGTTTGACGTTATGTTTGGCCGCGTAATCCAGAGCCTGGATGCTGGCCTTGTACACGCCGTCGGTGGAGAAATGCGTGCCGGTGATCAACAGCGCCTTGCTGGAAGCGATAAAGGCTTCATTGATGTCTTCAGCGCGCAGGGCCATGTCGGCGCAGTTTTCGCGGTAGAACACCAGGGGGAAGGTTTCGCGGTCCTTGAGGCCCAGCAACACCAAGGCGGTGAGGCGTTCCGGGTCGACCTTGATGCCACTGACATCGCACCCTTCGCGGGCCAGGGATTCCACCAGGAAACGCCCCATATGGTCGTCGCCCACGCGGCTGAGCATCGCCGACTTGAGCCCCAGCCGCGCGGTGCCGAAAGCGATATTGGCGGAGGAACCGCCGAGGTACTTGGCGAAACTGGACACGTCCTCAAGCCGTGCACCGACTTGCTGTGCATAGAGGTCGACGCCCAGGCGCCCGAGGCAAATCAGATCCAATTGACGCCCACTGGCAAAACGAGTCTGGCCCATGCTGGCTCCTGTTATTTTTATCAGCCTGCGTTGTGCCGCCGTGGCGACGGCAAACGCTCTTGGTGGAGCAGACTAGAACGTTCAGCGGCACCAATCAATATTTATTC
>NZ_JAEILC010000067.1:0-18231 GCF_016307435.1 Pseudomonas sp. S4_EA_1b
TCGTAACTCGACTCGCCCAGCACCAGGGTTTCCAAGCCATGCGGAATCGGCAACTGGCCGAGCAAAGGCGCTTGGGTCAGCAACAATTGCACGCCGCTGTCGTCGAGCATGTAGGCCAGGCGTTCGCGTGGGTAGTCGGGGTCCAGCGGCACATAGGCGCCGCCGGCTTTGAGCACCGCAAGCAGGCCGATGACCATGTCGAAGGAGCGCTCCACGGCCAGGCCCACACGCACATCCGGGCCGACACCAGCCTCGATCAAGCGATGGGCCAGGCGGTTGGCGCGGCGGTTGAGCTCGGCGTAGTCGATACGTTGCTCGGCAAACACCAGGGCCGTGGCCTGCGGCTGGCGCTCGGCTTGGGCTTCGATCAGGTGATGCACCCATTGGTTTTGCGGGTAGTCGCGGGCGGTGGCGTTCCAGGCATACACCGTGGTGTGACGCTCAGCGGCAGTCACCGACGGCAAGTCGGCCAAACGTGTATGTACCGGGTTTGCCAAGGCCAGCAACAAATGGCTGAAGTGCGTAGCCAGGCGTTGGATATCCGCGTCACTGAAGGCTTGCCGGCTGTAATTGAACTCCATCCCCAGAGTCTGCCCGACGCCCAGCAGCACCGTCAGCGGATAGTGGGTCTGTTCCAGATTCTGCACTGGGCCAAACTGCAGCCCCGTAGGCGAGCCCTGCTCCAAGGCTTCGGACACCGGGTAGTTCTCGAACACCAGGATGCTGTCGAACAGCGCCTCGCCGCCTAAACCAGCCCAGCGTTGTACGTCGAACAACGGGGTATGTTCCTGCTCGCGCAACCTGAGATTTTGCGCCTGGATCTGCTGCAGCCATTGGCCGATCGACATTTGCGGGTCCGGGGTAGCCACCACCGGCAGGGTGTTGATGAACAACCCGACCAACTGCTCGATTCCCTGCAATTGCGCCGGACGCCCCGCCACCGTGGCGCCAAAGGCCACAGTCGCCTGGCCAGTCTGGCGCGCCAACAGCAGCAGCCACGCGCTTTGCACCAGCGTGTTGAGCGTGACTTTGTGGCCCTGGGCAAAAGCTTTCAAGCGCTGGGTCTGCGCCGGTTCGAAGTTAAGTGTGTGTTCACCGTTGGCCATCGGCAGCCCATTAAGGCCAGTCGACGCGCCACGGGCCAGGCGTGTGGGTTCTTGCAACGCGGCCAGCTGGGTTTTCCAGAATCCTTCGCTGGCGACTTTGTCCTGGCCCTGCAACCAACCGATGTAATCACGGTAACGTCCGAGCGCCGGACGCAAAGGCTCCCCGGCATAGTGTTGCAGCACCTCGCCAAACAGCTGCGAACCGCTCCAGCCATCCATCAGGATGTGATGATGGGTGTAGATCAAATGATGATTGGACGGCCCGGTACGCACCAGCACCAAATTCAGCAATGGCGCCTGTTCCAGGGCAAAGCCCTGGGCGCGTTGCGTAGCAGCCAGACCATCAAGCGCGGCGGCGCGATCCTCACGCCCCTGCCAATCGTGCTCCACCACTGTCACGTGTAAATGCTTGTAGACCACCTGCAATGGCTGGTTCAACTCAGCCTGCCAGAGGAAGCCACTGCGCAGCACCTCGTGGCGGTCCACCGCCGCTTGCCAGGCGCGCTCAAAACGCGGCACATCCAGACCGCGCACATCCACGCGCATCTGATTGATGTAGTCCCCCGAGCCCTCACTGTACAAGGACTGGAACAACAGACCCTGCTGCATCGGTGACAACGGATACAGGTCCTCGACCTCTGCCAACACCAGCGGCAACGTGTCCAATTGCGCCTGAGTCAGCCCGGCCAATGGAAAGTCCGACGGCGTCACGCCGCGATTGATCGGCAGGCAACAGTGCTCAATAAGCGCCTTGAGCTCCTCGGCATAATCATCCGCCAAGCGTTGCACGGTGGCCTCGTCGAACATCTCGCGGCTGAAACTCCAGCTCAAGCTCAGCTCGCCGCCGTACACCTGGCCGTTGATTTCCAACCAGTTGCCCAGTGGCGCGTCGAGGCTTTGATCGGCACCGGCAGCATCGCCCGACGGTGCAAACAGACTGCCTTGGCCGGCGTCGTCGAAACTGCCGTCGAACTGGCCCAGGTAGTTGAAGGTGATGCGCGGACGTGGCAGTTGGCTCAATGCTTGCTGCGCAGCATGATCGCCCAGGTAGCGCAGCGCGCCGAAGCCCAGGCCCTTGTCAGGAATTGCGCGCAGTTGCTCCTTGATGCCTTTGAGCGAATCCGCCAGGCTCGGCGCCGGCACCAGTTGCAGCGGGTAGAGGCTGGTGAACCAGCCGACCGTGCGCGTCAGGTCAATGTCATCGAACACGTCTTCGCGGCCATGGCCTTCCAGCCTGATCAGCATCGACGGGGTTCCCGTCCAGCGCACCATCACCCGGGCCAGGGCCGTCAGCAACAGATCGTTGATCTGGGTGCGGTAGGCGCTTGGGGCTTCCTGCAGTAACTGTCGGGTCCAGCGTTGGTCGAGGTGGGTCGTTACATTCAAGGCATGGCGGTTACTGAGGCTGGCCTGTGGGTTCGCTCCAGGCAGGCCGTCCGGGCTGGCGTGCAACTGCTGTTGCCACCAGGCCAGTTCCTGTTGCAACGCAGCACTGCCGGCATACCGGCGCAGCCGCTCAGCCCAGGCGCGAATCGAACTGGTTTTGGTCGGCAGTACCGCGCGGCCGTCCTGGGCAATCTGGCGGTAAGCCGTTTGCAAATCTTCCAGCAGGATGCGCCACGAAACACCGTCCACCACCAAGTGATGAATCACCAGCAGCAAGCGTTGCGAGCCGTCGGCCAGGTCCGCCAGCACCACACGTAACAGCGGGCCTGTACCCAGGTCGAGACTGCTATGGGCCTGTTCGCCCAGCGCTGCCAACGCCTCGGTATCGTTCACCTGGACGTGCCACAGTACTTGCTCGGCCTGATGCTGCGCGGCATCGCGATAGGCAGCGCTCCAACCGCTCGCCCCGTGGACGAACGCACTGCGCAAGGCGTCATGGTGCACGATCAACGCCTGCAAGGCGGCCCCCAGTATGGTCGGCTGCAACGGCTGGTGCGGGCGCAGGACCACAGACTGGTTCCAGTGATGACGCTGAGGGATCTGATCGGCAAAAAAGGCCTGTTGGATCGGTAGCAGCGCCAGCTCGCCGGTCAAGGCGGACTGATCGAGCACCACCGCGCCCTCGCCTTGACGAGCTACCGCCGCGAGGCTTTGCACGGTCTGGTGCTGGAACAAATCCTTGGGCGTGAAGCGAATACCAGCCTGCCGCGCGCGGCTGACCACCTGGATCGAAATGATCGAGTCGCCCCCCAGCTCAAAGAAGTTGTCGTTCACCCCCACCTGGGGCAAGCGCAACACCTCGGCCCAGATCGCGGCGATCTGTTGTTCCAGCTCGGTTTCGGGCGCCACGTAGGTCTGCTGCATCAGGCTCGCGTCCGGCGCCGGCAGGCCCTTGCGGTCGAGCTTGCCGTTGGGGGTCAGCGGCATCTGCGCCAGGAACATAAAGTGCGTAGGCACCATGTAGTCCGGCAGGCGGGTTTTCAGGGCGCGGCGCAGGCTGTCGCGCAGCGCGCCGTCGTCGGTGGCGCGGGCCGGCACCACGTAGGCCACCAGTTGCTTACCGGACGGGCCGTCGTGGGCCACCACCACGGTTTCGCCAACGTTGTCCTGCTCGCGCAGACGCGCTTCGATCTCGCCCAGTTCGATACGGAAGCCGCGGATTTTCACTTGGTGGTCGACCCGCCCGAGATAATCCACTACACCATCCGCACGCCCGCGGGTCAGGTCGCCGCTGCGGTACACGCGGCTGCCGGGTTTGCCGAACGGGTCCGGCACAAAGCGTTCGGCGGTCAGTGCCGGGCGCTCCAGATAACCCCGCGCCACGCCCTCGCCGCCCAGGTACAACTCACCGGCCACGCCGATGGGTTGCAGGTTGAGCTGCGCGTCCAGTACGTAGCCGCTGCGGTTGCCCAACAAGGTGCCGATCGGCGCGTACACCGCGCCGCATGGGTCGCCGCGTCGCGCTTTCCATAGCAATGGCGTGACCACGGTTTCGGTCGGGCCATAGCCGTTGAACAGGTACGTCGGCTTCAGCGCGCGCCAGGCCAGGTCATAACTGGCCTGGGCCACCGCATCGCCGCCAAAGCAGTACACGCGCACATTCGGCGGGTTGCCGTCGCGCTCGGCATGCTCGGCCAGTTGTTGCAGGTACACCGGCGGGAACACCGCCATGGTCACGTGGTGACGGTGCATCTGTTCGTAGGTGTACTCGGGCAGCCACAGGCTGTCGTCGCGGATGAGCACACTGGCGCCGTTGATCAGCGGGTGCATCCAGCCTTCGTGGGAACCGTCGAAGGCGAACGACATAAAGTGCAGTTCGCAGTCGGTCGGGCCGGTTTCGTAGCGTTCGCCGGTGGCGATGATATGCGCCACCAACGGGCCGTGGGCCACCGCCACGCCTTTGGGCATGCCGGTGGAGCCGGAGGTGTAGATCACGTAGGCGAGGTTGGCGCCGTCCAGTGCGACGTTGGGGGCGGTGTCGCGGTGGTCGGACCAGAGCGGTGTGTGATCAATTGCAAGGACATGCAGGCCATCCGGGATCGGCAAGCGCGGCTGCACCGTCGAATGCGTCAGCAGCAACTGAGCGCAGCTGTCCTCCAACATATACAGCAGCCGATCACGCGGATATTCGATATCCAGCGGCACATACACGCCGCCAGCCTTCATGACCGCCAGGAACGCCACCATGATCTCGGCACTGCGCGGCATGGCGATAGCCACGCGAACCTCCGCGCCAACCCCACGGGCAATCAACGCATGGGCCAGGCGGTTGGCCTGGCGGTCCAGCTCGCCGTAGGTCAGGGTTTGGGTGTCGAACTTCACCGCCACGGCGTCGGGGGTTTCCTGGGCGCGGTCGGCGAACAACTCGTGCACCAGGCGCTGGGCCGAGAAGCCGGCATCGCTGCGGTCCCATAGGTGCAGAATGTGCTGTTGCTCCGCGTCATCCAGCAATTTCAACTGGCCGATGCTCTGCTGCGGGTCGGCCACCATTGCCTGCAACAGGTTATGCCAGTGGCGGCCCATACGTTCGATGGTGGCGGCGGTAAACAGGTCGGTGGCGTAGCCCAGAGAGGCTGCCAGCCCCTCGCTCGACTCATGCACATCCAGGTCCAGATCAAAATGTGCGGTATGACTTTCCCAGGCCAGCCCTTCGACGCGCAGCTCATGCAAGGCCGCAGTCGACATCCCCTGCCGTCGTTCGGCCTGGTGATTGAACATGACTTGGAATAACGGGTTCAGACTGAGGCTGCGCTCCGGCTGCAGCGCTTCGACCAATTGCTCGAAGGGCAGGTCCTGATGGGCCTGTGCTCCCAGGGCACGCTCTTTCACCTGGGCCAACAATTGGCGCACGCTGACGTGACCATCGATCTCGGCCTTGAGCACCTGGGTGTTGACGAAGAAACCAATCAGACGCTCGGTTTCCACACGGTTGCGGTTGGCAATCGGCACGCCAACGCGAATGTCCTGTTGGCCACTGTAGCGGTGCAACAGAACCTGGAACGAGGCCAGCAACAGCATGAACAGCGTTACACCTTCGCGCTGGGCCAGGGCTTTGAGGTCGACCAACAGCGACGTGGGTATTTCTATGTGCGAACGCGCGCCGCGATGGCTCTGCTCCGCCGGGCGCTGATAATCGAACGGCAGCTCCAGCACCGGTTGCTCACCGCCGAGCAGCTCGCGCCAGTAGCTCAGCTGACGCGCCTTCTCGCCCGCCTCCATCCACTGGCGTTGCCACATCGCGTAATCGGCATATTGAATCGGCAGTGGCGGCAGTCGCACCTCTTGACCTTGGCTAAAGGCGGCGTAGACCTGCACCAATTCCTCGACCATCACCTGCATCGACCAACCGTCGGAGACGATATGGTGCTGCACCAGCACCAGTACGTGATCATCCTCGGCCAGGCGCAGCAGATCCACGCGCAGCAGCGGCCCTTGCTCCAGATCGAAGGTCAGGGCGATTTTCGCTTCCACACACGTCTGCAGATCAGCTTCCTGGACATTACTGTGACTGATGACCACCGGCGCAGGCTCGCGCACGACTTGCACGGTGCCATCGCTGCCGTGGCGCAGCACGGTGCGCAGACTCTCATGACGGGCCACCAGATGATCAAAGCTGCGTTGCAGCGCGCCAATGTCCAACGGCCCCTTCAGGCGCAGCACACTCGGCACGTGGTAGGCGCGGCTGTCCGGGTCCAACTGCCAGAGGAACCACTGGCGCTCCTGGGCATATGACAGCGGTACCTCACCGTCACGCGGCAACGCAACCAGCGCCGGCGCGCGCCCTTGGTCGGCCCTCGCGCAGGCGGGTAACGCTGCGACGAAACCTTGCAGGCGCGGCTGCTCGAACAGCAATTTGAGCGGCACCTCAAGGGCCAACGCCTGGCGAAGACGCGAGGTCACCTGCATGGCCAGCAACGAGTGCCCGCCCAGCTCGAAGAAGTGATCCGTCAGCCCGACCCGTGCCACCCCCAGAATATCGGCCCAGATCGCTGCCACTTGTTGCTCGACGGCGCTGACCGGTGCCACCCAGGTCGGCTGCGAAAGATGCGCGTCAGGCTTGGGCAGGGCTTGGCGATCCAGCTTGCCATTGAGGTTCAACGGCAAGCGGTCAAGAAAGACCAGGTGCGCCGGCACCATGTAATCCGGCAGTTGTTCACGCAATACCGCCTTGAGGGTTTCACCCAGCGCCGCAGTCTCCTGCTGATCCGCCACCAGGTACGCGAGCAGTAGGTTATCGACGGCCAGCACCACCGCTTCGCGGACATTGGCCTGGGCCAGCAGCAACGTCTCGATCTCACCCAATTCGATACGGAAGCCACGAATCTTGACTTGATGATCGACACGCCCGACGTATTCGATCACGCCGTCGGCACGATAACGGGCTAGGTCACCGGTGCGGTACAGGCGTTCGCCAGCGTCAGCGAACGGATTGGCGACAAAACGCTCGGCCGTCAACCCTGCACGATTCAAATACCCACGAGCCAGGCCGCAGGCGCTGCCGATATACAACTCGCCCACCGCCCCCAGGGGTGCGAGGTTGAGATCGCGGTCCAGGACATACAGGGCGCGCCCTGGCAACGAGCGGCCAATAGGGCTGGCGGTAGCGCTCAGGGCTTCATCCGCTGCGCTGCAATCCAGCACACTGGACACCACCGTCGCCTCGGTCGGCCCATAGGTATTGAGCAGACGCACATGGCCCAGGCCAGCGCGTACCCATTGTGCGGGCCCGTCCAGCGGCATGGCTTCGCCGCCGATGTGCACTTGGCGCAAGGCACCATACGAACGGGGCCCGGCGGCCAGGCAATCAAGCACAAACAGGTGCCAATAGGCGGTCGGCAAATCGGCCAGGGTAATCCCCTGGCTCAGGATCTCGGTATACAGCCGGCCGCTGTCCCATAGCGACGCGCCACGCAGGACCACCGCCGCGCCGTGGGTCAAGGCCGGATACAGTTGCTCGACAAAACCATCGAAGTTAAGCGTGGCGAATTGCAGCACACGGTCCTGGGGCGTCAGCTGCGAATAGCCGGCGGCAATGCTCGCGAATTCGCTCAGGGCGCCATGGTCGATGGCAACGCCCTTGGGTTTGCCGGTAGAGCCGGAGGTGTAAATCACATAGGCCAGATGATCCGCGCCGATCGCCAAGGCCAAGTCTTCACCGGAGTACTCGGCCAGTCCTGCCTGGTCAATGGCCAAGGCTGCGACCCCTTCGGGAAGCACGATAGGCACGTGGGCGTGTGTCAGCACCAGACGCACACCGCTGTCTTCAAGCATGTGGGCCAGACGCTCGCGCGGGTAACTCGGGTCGAGGGGCACGTAGGCCCCGCCCGCCTTGAGCACTGCCAGCAGGCTGACCACCATGGCGAAGGAGCGCTCAACGGCAATCCCCACCAGCACTTGCGGCCCGACGCCGTGGGCCACCAGGCAATGGGCCAGGCGATTGGCCTGCAGGTTCAGTTCGGCATAGCTCAGCGATACGCCATCGAGCACCAACGCTACCGCGTGTGGGCGCTGCCGTGCCTGCGCCTCGAACAGACGCTGCACCCCGCCCGTCCAAGGCGCGGCCGGTGCGCCGGCGTTCCAGGTCTGCGTAAGACGCTGACGCTCACTGGCACCCAGCATCGGCAGGTCTGCAAGGTGTTCGTTAGGGCGTTCAACCACGGCCCGCAATACGCTTAGCCAGTGTTGCGCCATACGCTCAATCGTGGCGGCCTCGAACAGATCGGTGGCGTAGGTCAATGTCGCCCAAAGCCCATCGACGGTTTCCTGAGTATCCAGGCTCACATCGAAATGCGCGGTGTGGCTGTCCCATTCCAGAGCATCAACCTGTAGCCCCATCGCCTGCGGCGCCGCAGTGCCGCGCGCATCGATCTGATGGTTGAACATCACTTGAAACAGTGGGCTATGGCTCAGGCTGCGTTCCGGCTGCAGCGCTTCGACCAGTTGTTCGAACGGCAGGTCCTGATGCGCTTGGGCTTCCAAGGCCGCCTGCTTGACCTGCTGGAGCAGCTCGACAAACGACAGCTCGCCGCTGATGTCGGCCTTGAGGACTTGAGTGTTGACAAAAAAACCGATCAACCGCTCGGTTTCCACCCGATTGCGGTTGGCAATCGGCACGCCCACGCGAATATCCGACTGGCCGGTATAGCGATATAACAATGCCTGGAACGCAGCCAGCAACACCATAAACAGCGTCGCGCCTTGCCGTTGGGCCAGGCCCTGCAAAGCCTCCAGCAACGCGGGGTCCAACAGCCACTCCACACGCGCACCGCGGTGGCTTTGCGCCGGGGGGCGGGGATGATCGAGCGGCAAGTCCAGCACCCGTTGCTCGCCGGCCAAACGCTCACGCCAATAGGCCAACTGGCGCGCCTGCTCACCGGCCTGCAACCAGTCGCGCTGCCACACCGCATAGTCGGCATACTGAATCGGCAGCGCTGGCAACTGCGGCTCCAGGCCCAGCTTAAGCGCGGCATAGGACTGCACCAGCTCCTCGACCATCACCTGCATCGACCAGGCATCGCTGACGATGTGATGCAGCACCAGGACGAGCACATGCTGATCCGCTGCCAGTTGCAATAACCGGACGCGCAACAACGGCCCGGTGCGCAAATCGAACGGTTCGGCGATTGCCGCCTCTACCTGGGCCCTCACCACGGCCGGATCATCGGTAGCGAGGGTTTGCTCTTCGATCCGCAACGCCGCTGGTGCGGCCACGCGCTGCACGGTGCGCTCACCCTCCGTGACGAACACCGTGCGCAGGCTTTCATGGCGTGCAAGCAAGCCATCGAAACTGCGTTGCAGCGCCTGACGGTCCAGTGCGCCTTGCAGGCGCAGGGCTGCGGGGATGTGATACACCGCGCTGTGAGGCTCCAACTGCCAGAGGAACCACTGGCGCTCCTGGGCATAGGACAATGCCAGCGGTTGATCGCGCGCGCAGCGGGCAATCGGCTGCACGTCCAGCACGCTGTCGGAGAGTGCCTGCACAAAGCGCCCAAGCTCAGGCTGTTCGAACAACGCTTTGAGTGGCACATCGATTGCCAATGCCTGACGCACGCGAGACACAACGCGTGTCGCCAGCAACGAGTGCCCGCCGATTTCAAAGAAGTGATCCGACAGACCGACCTGGGCCACGCCCAGCACTTCGGCCCAGATCGCCGCCACCTGGCACTCGCGTGCGGTCACGGGTGGCACGTAATGTTTTTGCAACGCGCCAGCGTCGGGCCTTGGCAGGGCCTTGCGGTCCAGCTTGCCATTGGGGGTCAGCGGCATCCGCTCCAGCAGCACCAGATAGCTCGGCACCATGTATTCCGGCAATCGCGCGCGCAAGGCTGTCTTGAGCTGTTCCCGCAGCGCGGCCTGTTCCTGCTCGGCCAGCGGGTGGCGGGTGACCAGATAGGCAAGCAACTGCTCATGGTCAGCTATCACCACCGCTTCACGCACCATTGGCTGCTCGCGCAGGCACGCCTCGATCTCGCCCAATTCGATACGGAAACCCCGCACCTTAACCTGATGGTCGACGCGGCCGATGTACTCCACCACCCCCTGCTCGCGATAGCGCGCCAGGTCGCCGGTGCGATACAAGCGTTCGCCAGGACCGCCATACGGGTTGGGCACAAAGCGCTCGGCCGTCATGGCCGCCCGGCCGAAATAACCGCGAGCCAAACCGACGCCACCTATCAGCAGTTCACCGGGCACCGTCAGCGGGCAAGGCGTAAGCGTGTCGTTGAGGATGAACAGCGACGTATTGGCAATCGGTCGCCCTACAAACGGCACAGGCTCAAGCAACGGATAGGCGGCCGACCAGATGGTCGTCTCGGTCGGCCCGTACAGGTTCCACACCGTGCCTTGCCAGGCGAGCATGCGCTCGGCCAGGTCGGCGGGCAGCGCCTCACCACCACACAGGCATTTGATTCCGCGCAGTACGGTGCAACGTTCGCTGTCCAGCAGCATGCGCCAGGTCGATGGCGTGGCTTGCAGCACGTCGATGGTTGCGTGCTGCACCAGGTCGAGGATGGCCTCCGGGTCCAGGGACGTGTCCTTGTCGGCCAGGACCACCGTCGCGCCCACCGCCAGGGGAACGTAAAGCTCCAGGGCAAAAATATCGAAAGAGAAGGTGGTCAACGACAACAGGCGTGCTTGTGCATCAATGCCCAAGGTGTCGGCCATGCCCTGGGTGAAGCTGCTCAGCGCGGCATGGCGCACCATCACGCCCTTGGGTTTGCCGGTGGAGCCGGACGTGTAGATCACATATGCCAGGTGCTCACCACTGAGTTCGACGTCTGGGTTGACGCTGCTGTAGCGCCCATCCGCGTCTTCGTCCATCAGTAGCACCTGCTGACCGACCGCCAACGGCAACTGTTGACGCAGGCTGCCGGCCGTCAGCACAACGTGCGCGCGGCTGTCTTCGAGCATAAAGGCCAATCGATCAGGCGGGAAACCAGGGTCGAGCGGCACGTAGGCACCGCCGGCCTTCAGGGTTGCCAACAGCGCCACCGCCATCTCGACCGAGCGCTCCAAAGCCACCGCCACCAGCACGTCGGGGCCGACGCCAGCGCCGCGCAAACGGTGGGCCAGTCGATTGGCACGTCGGTTCAATTCGCCATAGCTCAGCACTTGGCCGTTACACGCCAGTGCCGTCGCATCCGGGCGCAGCCGAGCCTGGTCTTCGAACAGGGGATGCACGCCCATATCCTTGGCAAACGCCCGCTGGGTAGCGTTCCAGTCATGCACCATGTGCTGCAACTGGGCATCCTCCAGCAGCGGCAATTCACCGACACGGCGGGTGCAATCCTGGCTGACGCTGTGCAGCAAACGTTGCCAGTGTGCAAGCAGGCGCTGCATGCCGGGGGCGTCGAAAAGGTCCGTGGCATAGGTCAGGGACGCCTGAATGCCTTCGACCGATTCCTGGGTATCCAGGTTGAGATCCAATTGCGCGGTCTTGCTGTCCCACTCCAACCCCTGGACCTGCAGACCCGTTGCGCTGGCGCCGCCGCGCTGGGTATCGGTCTGGTGGTTGAACATCACCTGGAACAGCGGGTTATAACTCAGGCTACGTTCCGGCTGCAGCGCTTCGACCAGTTGCTCGAAAGGCAAGTCTTGATGGGCCTGGGCTTGCACCACGCGCTCACGAGTGTGGTGCAACAGCTCGCGAAAGCTCATCAGCCCGTCGATGTCAGCCTTGAGAATCTGTGTATTGACGAAAAAGCCGATGAGGCCCTCGGTCTCCGCGCGATTGCGGTTGGCCACCGGCACGCCGATGCGAATGTCCCCCTGACCGCTGTAGCGATACAACACCGCCTGGAATGAAGCCAGCAGCAGCATGAACAGCGTCACACCTTCGCGCTGCGCCATGGTTTTGAGACGGGTGACCAAAGCGGCATCCAGCGCCAGGTCCAGACGTGCACCGCGGTAGCTTTGTATCGCAGGCCGTGGGCGATCCATCGGCAATTCCAGCACGGGCTGCTCACCGCCCAGCAGGTTTTCCCAGTACGCGAGTTGCCGCTCGCGCTCGCCGGCTTCCATCCAGCTGCGCTGCCACAGTGCATAGTCGGCGTACTGGATTGGCAAGGCCGGTAGCTGCGGTTCGAGCCCCTGGACATGGGCGGCATACAATTGCACAAGCTCGTCGACCATGACCTGCATCGACCAGCCATCGGAGACGATGTGATGTTGCACCAGTACCAGCACATGCTCCTGCGGGGCCAGGCGCAGCAGTTTCACTCGCAGCAACGGGCCTTGCTGCAAATCGAACGGCCGGTCAATTTCGGCCTGCACCCAGTCTTTGACCTGGAATGCCTGGGCCTCGACCAAGGTGATTTCCACCCGCGCGTTTTCGACAATGACCTGCAAGGCGCTGTCACCATCGGGCTCAATGTGCGTGCGCAGGCTTTCGTGCCGGCTAACCAGAGTGTCGAAGCTGCGCTGCAAGGCTGCTACGTCCAGCTCTCCCACCAGACGCAGCGCCCGAGGCACATGGTATGCGGTGCTCTGCGGCTCCAACTGCCACAAAAACCACTGCCGCTCCTGCGCATAAGAGAGTCGAAGCGGCTCGCCTTCCTGACGCTTGAAAACCGGGGCGATCTCAAACAGGTTGATGCCTTGTTGCTTGAGCATGACCGCCAACGCTTTCTTTTGCTGCGCAGAAAGTGAACCCACCGACTCGATTAATGCTTGCACGCCACGCCCCTCAGGAAATCAATTTATCCAAATCTTCTGCTGATAGACGTTTGAGGGCCTCCAAGGATTTAGCCAATGCGTCCTGCACCGGCGAATTATTTGTTTGCTGGGCCGCGACGTAAGCACTGAAATCAGCCAGGGTGGGTGCGGTGAAGATCGACTTGACGTCGAACTCGGCGTGCAAGCGCTCGCGCAGGCGCACCACCACTTGCGTAGCCAGCAACGAATGCCCGCCCAGCTCGAAGAAGTTGTCGTGCAGGCCGACACGCTGAACGTGCAAGACCTCGGCCCAGATCGCGGCGACCTGTTGTTCGAGTTCGCTCTGGGGCGCAACGTACTCGCGGGCCATCAGGCTGGCATCGGCCTTGGGCAGCGCCTTGCGATCCAACTTGCCGTTGGGACTCAGCGGCATTTGCTCCAGCAACACCCACTGTGCCGGCACCATGTAATCCGGCAGGTGTTCGGCCAGGTGCGCACCGAGCACCTCGCGCCAGTCGTCTCCGGCATGGTGCAGCACCAGGTAACCCACCAAGTACTTGCCGTCCACCGCCAGCACCGCCGCTTCGCGGACCTGCTCGTGTTCCAGCAACCGCGCTTCGATCTCGCCCAGCTCGATGCGCAGGCCGCGCAGCTTGACCTGATGGTCGATACGTCCGGCGTATTCGATCACTCCGTCTTCGCGGTAGCGCGCCAGGTCGCCGGTGCGGTACAGGCGCTCGCCGTGCACGAACGGGTGGGCGATAAAGCGTTCGGCGGTCAATGCAGGACGGCGGTGATAACCACGGGCCAGGCCCGCGCCGCCCAGGTACAGCTCGCCCAGCACGCCGACCGGCACCGGTTCGAAATTGTCGTCAAGCAGGTAGCAGCCCAGATTGGCAATCGGACGGCCAATCGGCACCGTGTCGCGGCCTTCGTCGACGCAGGTCCAGTGGGTCACGTCGATGGCGGCTTCGGTCGGGCCATACAGGTTGTACAGCCCGGCGTGCGGCAGCTTGGCGAACACCTGCTGCTGCGCATCCACCGGCAACGCCTCACCGCTGCACACGATGCGTTGCAGGCTCCGGCAACTGGACACCGCCGCATCCTGCAAGAACGCCTGCAACATCGACGGCACAAAGTGCAGCGTGGTGACCTGTTCGGCGTTGATCAAGTGGATCAATCTGGCCGGATCGCGGTGATCGCCAGGGGCGGCAATCACCAGGCGCGAGCCGGTCATCAGCGGCCAGAAAAACTCCCACACCGACACGTCGAAACTGAACGGGGTCTTTTGCAATACGCTGTCGGCCGCGCTTAACCCGTAGGCTTCCTGCATCCATTGCAGGCGGTTGAGCAAGGCCGAATGGCGGTTGCCCGCGCCCTTGGGTTGGCCGGTGGAGCCCGAGGTATAGATCACGTACGCAAGGTTTTCGCCGTCCAGCGCGACAGCCGGGTTTTGCTCGCTGTATTGCTCGTAACTCGACTCGCCCAGCACCAGGGTTTCCAAGCCTTGCGGAATCGGCAACTGGCCGAGCAACGGCGCCTGGGTCAGCAACAATTGCACGCCGCTGTCGTCGAGCATGTAGGCCAGGCGTTCGCGTGGGTAGTCGGGGTCCAGCGGCACATAGGCGCCGCCGGCTTTGAGCACCGCAAGCAGGCCGATAACCATGTCGAAGGAGCGCTCCACGGCCAGGCCCACCCGCACATCCGGGCCGACACCGGCCTCGATCAAGCGATGGGCCAGGCGGTTGGCGCGGCGGTTGAGCTCGGCGTAGTCGATACGTTGCTCGGCAAACACCAGGGCCGTGGCCTGCGGCTGGCGTTTGGCCTGGGCTTCGATCAGGTGATGCACCCACTGGTTTTGCGGGTAGTCGCGGGCGGTGGCGTTCCACTGCTCAAGTATTTGTTGGCGCTCGGTCATGTCCAGCATGGCCAGTTCGCCAAGGCTTTGCTCACCGCCTTGGAGCATGCCACCCAGCAGGTTGGCCAGATGCCGGGCGTAGCCCTGCACCATGGGCATGGTGAAATGCGCACGGGCAAAGTTGAATTGCACCGACAGCGTTTCACCGACGTCCGCCAATACCGTCAATGGAAAACTGGTTTGTTCATGGGCCTGTGGCGCGCCAAATCGCAGACCACTGCCGCCGCCCTGCTCAAGGGCTTTGGACACCGGGTAGTTTTCGAATACCAAAATGCTGTCGAACAGCCCTTCCCCGCCTTGCCCGGCCCACCGCTGGATATCGTACAGCCCACAGTGCTCATGCTCGCGCAGGGACAAGTTCTGCGACTGCACTGCTTGCAGCCAATCGGCCACCGACGCCTGCTCATCCACCGCGCAGATGACCGGCAAGGTGTTGATAAACAATCCAACCTGTTGTTCCACCCCCACTAGTTCAGCGGGACGCCCGGATACCGTGGCGCCGAATGACACCACCGGTTGCCCGCTGTGGCGGTGTAGCAGGATCAGCCACGCCGCCTGGATCAAAGTATTGAGGGTAACCTTGTGGCTTCGCGCGAAGGATTCCAGGCGCTCAGTCAAGCCGGGGTCAAGCGTCAACTGATGCTGCCCCTGCCCCGTCTGCGACGTTGGCGGATAGGTGCCCAGGCGGGTCGGCGCTTGCAACGCGCCCACCTGTTCGCGCCAGAAGGCTTCGGTCGCCGCGCTATCGCGCTGTTGCAACCAGCCGATGTAATCGCGATAGCGCCCGGCGGTTTCGGGCACCGCGATCCCGGCATAGCGTTGCAGTACTTCACCGAACAAGCGGGAATTGCTCCAGCCATCCATCAGGATGTGGTGATGGGTGTAAATCAGTTCATGGCGCTGCTCGTCGGTGCGCACCAGCAGCAGGCGCATCAAAGGCGCGTGGGACAGGTTGAAGCCCTGCCGACGCTGGGCCTGCTGCAAATCCTGTAGAGCCTGTTCGCACTCCGGCATGGCGCGCCAGTCAAGCACCTCGACGGTCAAACGGGCCGCGCGGTACACCACCTGGCATGGCCAGTCCAATTGCCCTTCCCAGAAAAACCCGCTGCGCAGCACGTCATGCGCCTGCACCGTCGCGTCCCAGGCTTGCTGGAATCGTGGCACGTCCAGGCCATCGACGCTGACCCGGATCTGGTTGATGTAGTCGCCCGCCGCTTGCTCATAGAGGGAGTGGAACAGCATGCCCTGCTGCATGGGCGACAAGGTGTAGAGGTCTTCGATGGCATCGGCGGCCAGCGGCAGCGACTCAAGTTGCTGTTGGTTCAACCGCGCCAAGGGGAAGTCCGACGCGGTGACGCCGCTGTTGCCGGGCGTGCAGCAATGCGCGATCAACGCCGTCAGTTCGCGGCTGAATGCCACGCTCACAGCTTCGATCACCTCAGGGTCGAACATCAGCGGACTGAAGGTCCAGCCCATGTGCAACTCGCCGCCATACACTTGGCCGTTGACGGTCAACCAGTTGCTCAGTGGCGCGTCCGGGCTCTGCTCGGCACCGGCACTTTCCGACGCCGTGGCAAACAGGCCGGCCGGCTGATCGAAGCTGGCGTCAACCTGGCCCAGGTAGTTGAAAGTGATGCGCGGCACCGGCAAGCGGCTGAACGCTTGGCGCGTCGCATCATCTCCCAGATAACGCAGGGCACCGAACCCCAGACCGTTGTCTGGAATGGCACGCAGTTGCTCCTTGATCTGCTTGATGGAGTCGGCCAGGGAGTCAGCCGGCGTCAGGCGCACTGGGAACAGACTGGTGAACCACCCCAGAGTGCGACTCAGGTCGATGTCATCGAACAGGTCCTCACGTCCATGGCCTTCCAGCTGGATCAGGCTGCTGGCATGCCCGGTCCATTGGCAGATCACCCGCGCCAGGGCGGTCAGCAGCAGGTCATTGATCCGTGTGCGATAGGCCGCCGGTGCCTGTTGCAGCAATTGCCGGGTGCGTTCAGCGTCCAGTCGGCTGACCAGCGTGCGCGCCAGTCGACCTGGCCGAGCGCCGTGGGGGTCACGACACGGCAGGTCCGTGGGCATGCCATCGAGTTGCTGCAACCAGAAGTGCTTTTGCGACTGGATCGCTTCGCTGTGGGCATAGCCCTGTACGCGCTCGGCCCACGCTTTGAACGACGTCGTCTTGGCTGGTAGCGCATGCTGGCGATACAGACTTTGCAGGTCTTCAAGCACCACCCGCCAGGACACGCCATCCACCACCAAGTGGTGCATGACCAGCAGCAACCGTTGGCTGCCGTCCGGCAGATCGGCAAGCAATACACGCAGCAGCGGCCCGTTCAGTGCAAGGCTGCGCTGGGCCTCTTCACAGCGCGCCGTCAGGGCCTGGGTATCCGGCACCGTGGCGTGCCAGAGCAGTCCGCTGGCAGGCTCGGCATGCACGGCCTTCCACGCTGAACCGTGCTGACTGAAGCGCAGGCGCAGTACATCGTGGTGCAGCATCAGCGCCTGCAAGGCCGCTTCCAGGCGTGCGGCCTGCAGAGGCTGGCGCGGCGTCAAGAGCAGTGACTGGTTCCAGTGGTGCGGCTGCGGCAGGTCTCTTTCGAAGAACAACTGTTGGAACGGCAGCAGCGGCGTCTGACCCTGCACCGGCCCCTGGTCGATCACTGCCACAGCGTGCAGCTGTGCCACCCGCGCCAGGCTGCGCACGGTCTGGTGCTGGAACAGCGCCTTGGCGGTGAAATGGATGCCGGCAGCACGCGCGCGGCTGACGACCTGGATCGAGATGATCGAATCCCCGCCGCGTTCGAAGAAGTTGTCGTTGACCCCCACTTGCTCGACGCCCAGCACATCGGCCCAGATCGCGGCGATCTGTTGCTCCAATGCGCTCTGCGGGGCGATGTAGTGATGCGTCACCTCAGGTTTGGGCAACGCCTTGCGATCCAACTTGCCGTTGGGACTCAGCGGCATCTGCTCCAGCAGTACCCACTGCGCCGGCACCATGTAATCCGGCAGGTGTTCGGCCAGGTGCGCACCGAGCACCTCGCGCCAATCGTCTCCGGCATGGTGCAGCACCAGGTAACCCACCAGGTACTTGCCGTCCACCGCCAGCACCGCCGCTTCACGGACCTGCTCGTGTTCCAGCAACCGCGCTTCGATCTCGCCCAGCTCGATGCGCAGGCCGCGCAGCTTGACCTGATGGTCGATACGCCCGGCGTATTCGATCACTCCGTCTTCGCGGTAGCGCGCCAGGTCGCCGGTGCGGTACAGGCGCTCGCCGTGCACGAACGGGTGGGAGATAAAGCGTTCGGCGGTCAATGCAGGACGGCGGTGATAACCACGGGCCAGGCCCGCGCCGCCCAGGTACAGCTCGCCCAGCACGCCGACCGGCACCGGTTCGAAATTATCGTCAAGCAGGTAGCAGCCCAGATTGGCAATCGGACGGCCAATCGGCACCGTGTCGCGGCCTTCGTCGACGCAGGTCCAGTGGGTCACGTCGATGGCGGCCTCGGTCGGGCCATACAGGTTGTACAGCCCGGCGTGCGGCAGCTTGGCGAATACCTGCTGCTGCGCATCCACCGGCAACGCCTCGCCGCTGCACACGATGCGTTG